>DATJQH010000038.1:0-10430 GCA_035505955.1 Rhodocyclaceae bacterium | reverse complement strand
TCGAACAACTGCAGGATGCGGCGAAGGCGGCCGGCAGCAGCCTGTTCGCCGCTGCGGTGCAGACCGGCGGCAAGACGGCCGCGTTCACCGCGCTGATCGGCAGGATGAAGGAATCGGCGCATCTGCCGCTGCCGGAACTCGTCGATCACGTGGTCGAACTCTCGGGCCTGCGTGACCATTACAAGGCGGAGAAGGAAGGCCAGGACCGTCTCGCCAACCTCGACGAGCTCGTCAATGCCGCCACGAGCTTCGTCGCCGAAGAAGGCGCCGTGAGCGCCGAGGGCGAACTGTCGGCGGATCTGATCGCGTTCCTGGCCCACGCTGCGCTCGAAGCCGGCGAGCACCAGGCGGGCGAGGGCGACGACGCGCTGCAACTGATGACCACGCATTCGGCCAAGGGCCTGGAGTTCAACGTCGTTTTCCTTTCCGGTCTCGAAGAAGGGCTGTTTCCGCACGAGAACTCCATCGTCGAGCGCGACGGCCTGGAAGAGGAACGCCGCCTGATGTACGTCGCCGTGACGCGTGCGCGCAAGCGCCTCTACCTCTCGTTCGCGCAGACCCGCATGCTGCACGGCCAAACACGCTACAACCTGCCCTCGCGCTTCATCGACGAGGTTCCCGCCGGGCTCGTGAAGTGGCTGACGCCGAAACTCGGCACGTCGCACGGCGTACCATCGAGGCTGACTTTTGAGGAGCCCCCCGCCGGCTACGCGCCGCGTCATGGCGGCGGCTACCGCGTCGGGCAGAGCGTGCGCCACGCCAAGTTCGGCGAAGGCATCATCGTCAACCTCGAAGGCGGCGGCGCGGATGCGCGGGCGCAGATCAACTTCGGCAGCAGCGGCATGAAATGGCTGGCGCTGTCGGTCGCGAAACTGGACGCAGCGTAATGGCCACGATCCGCGCCAACGACATCGAGATTCGCTACGAGATTGCGGGCGACGGGCCGTGGCTGATCCTCGCGCATTCACTGGCGACCGACCTCACGCTCTGGGATGACAACCTCGCGATGCTGACGTCGCATTTCCGCGTGCTGCGTTTCGATGCGCGCGGCCATGGCGGCACTTCGGCGCCCGCCGGGCCGTATGACTTCGCCATGCTGAGCGCCGACATGCTCGGCCTGATGGACGCGCTGGACGTCGACCACGCGCACATCTGCGGCATCTCGATGGGCGGCATGGTCGCGCAGCACGTGGTGCTGGCGGCGCCGGACCGGATCGACAGGCTCGTGCTGGCCAGCACGACGAGCAGCTATCCGCCGGAAGCGCGCGCCATGTGGGCCGAGCGCATCGCGGGCGTGCGCCGGAACGGCATCGGGCCGCTGGTGCAACCGACGCTCGAACGCTGGTTCACGCCGCCGTATCGCGCCGCGCATCCCGAGGTGATGGCGCGCATCGGTGGCCTGATAGGCGCGACGCCGGCGGCCGGCTTTATCGGCAGCGGGCAGGCCATCGCAACCCTCGATGTCACTGAACGGCTTTCGGCCCTGCGCTGTCCCACCCTGGTCATCGCCGGCGCCGACGACGCGGGAACGCCGCCGGCGATGGGACGCGCGATCGCGGAGCGGGTCCCCGCAGCGCAAATCGTCATGATCGAATCCGCGTCGCACCTTTGCAACATCGAGCAGGCAGCAGAGTTCAACCGCGTGCTCCTCGACTTCCTGGCCTGATCAGGCGCGTTTTTTCGTCGCCTTCCGGCGCGCCTTCTCGGCGAGCGCCAGTTCCTCGTAAAGCGCGACGTACTCCAGCGACAACTTGTGGCTACGGTCGAGGTGGATCATCGGCTTGGCCTGCTGGTGCGATTCCTTGATCTTCACTGAGGAGGACAGGTGGCTGTCCAGCACCGGCAGGTCTTCGGCGCGCAACTCGTCGACCACTTTCTGCGGCAGTGTGGCACGCGGCTGGAACTGGTTGACGACGATCCCCTCGACGACGAGGTCGGCGTTGTGGTCCGCGCGGATTTCGGCGACGTTGTCGAGCAGCGTATAGAGCGCGCGGCGGGCGAACTCGTCGCAGTCGAACGGAATCAGGCAGGCATCGGCGGCGATCAGCGCCGAGCGCGTATAGAAGTGCAGCGCGGGCGGCGTGTCGATCCAGATCTGGTCGAACCCTTCCAGGGCATCGAGCGCCTCGCGCAGCTTGTAGATCTTGTAGCGTGATTCCAGCTTGGCCTGGAGTTCTTCCAGTGCGGCGTCGGCCGGCAGCACGAAGAGACTGTCGAAGGGCGTCGCGTGCAGGAACTCTTCGGTCGCCTTCGGCCGCAGCTTGAAGTTCAGCATCTGGTCGAAGAACTCGCTCGCGGTGTTCTCCACGGCCCGGTCGCCGAGCAGATATCGCGTCGAATTGGCCTGGGGATCGAGGTCGACGACCAGCGTGCGCTGGCCACGGGCGGCCGCGATGGCAGCCAGGTTGCAGGCGATCGTGCTCTTGCCCACCCCGCCTTTTTGGTTGAACACGACGCGTTTCATGACCCCGGTCTCCACGACGAGAAAGGGGAATTCTCCCACAGGCGTGGGTCGAAATGGTGCGGCGCAGCGAATGATCTGCCGACTGGCGTGATGGTCGGCTCAGCCGGCAAGGGATAAAATTATTTTTTGCAGCGCATCCAATCCAATCATGGAAAAAAAGCAAACCGGCGATCTGTCGCTCGCGGCGATCGAGTATCACGAATATCCGACCCCCGGCAAGATCGCGGTCGTTCCGACCAAGGGGCTCACCAACCAGCGCGACCTGGCGCTCGCCTATTCGCCCGGCGTCGCCGCTGCCTGCGATGCCATCGTCGCCGATCCGGGCGCGGCGTCCCGGCTGACTTCCCGCGCCAACCTGGTGGCGGTCGTCACCAACGGCACTGCGGTACTGGGCCTGGGCAACATCGGCCCGCTGGCCGCGAAGCCGGTCATGGAAGGCAAGGGCGTGCTGTTCAAGAAGTTCGCCGGCATCGACGTCTTCGACATCGAACTCGACGAGCCCGATCCCGACAAGCTGATCGACCACATCGCGGCGATGGAGCCCACTTTCGGCGGCATCAACCTCGAAGACATCAAGGCGCCGGAGTGCTTCTATGTCGAAGCCAAGCTGCGCGAGCGCATGAAGATTCCGGTCTTCCACGACGACCAGCACGGCACGGCGATCGTCGTCGGCGCCGCCGTACTCAATGGCCTGCACCTCGTCGGCAAGCACATCGAGAACGTGAAGCTCGTGACGTCGGGCGCCGGCGCGGCGGCGCTGGCCTGCCTGGACCTGCTGGTCAACCTCGGCGTGCGCGTCGAGAACATCTGGGTTACCGACCTCGAAGGCCTGGTCTACGAGGGCCGCACGAAGCTGATGGATCCCATCAAGGCGCGCTACGCCAAGAAGACCGACCAGCGCACGCTGGCCGAGGCGATCGAAGGCGCCGACATCTTCCTCGGGCTGTCGGCGGGCGGCGTGCTGAAACCGGAGATGGTGGCGAAGATGGCGGCCGAGCCGCTGATTCTCGCGCTCGCTAATCCGACGCCGGAAATACTCCCCGAGGAAGTGCGCACGGTCCGCAACGATGCCATCATGGCGACGGGGCGCTCGGACTACCCGAATCAGGTGAACAACGTGCTGTGCTTTCCGTTCATCTTCCGCGGCGCCCTCGACGCCGGTGCGACGACCATCACGGAACACATGAAACTTGCAGCCGTGCGCGCGCTGGCGGAGCTGGCGCAGGCGGAAACCTCGGACGTCGTCGCCATGGCCTACGGCGGCGACTCGCAGCGTTTCGGTCCCGAGTACCTGATCCCGCGGCCCTTCGACCCGCGCCTGATCGTCAAAGTGGCGCCGGCGGTGGCGCAGGCCGCTGCAGAGTCAGGCGTCGCGGCACGCCAGATCAAGGACCTCGACGCCTATCGGGAGAAACTCAACAGCTTCGTGTACCACTCGGGTTTCGTCATGAAGCCCGTGTTCGCCGCCGCCAAGAAGGCGCCGCGGCGCGTGATCTACTGTGAAGGCGAGGATGAGCGCGTATTGCGCGCGGTGCAGGCGGTGCTCGACGAAGGTCTGGCGCGCCCGCAACTGATCGGGCGCCCCGAGGTGATTCGCGCGCGCATCGAGCGTGCCGGCCTGCGCCTGGCTGCCGATCGCGACTTCGAGCTGATCAACCCGCAGTCCGACCCCCGCTACAAGGAACTCTGGCAGGAATACCACCACCTGCGCGGCCGCCAGGGCATCACGCCGGAGATCGCCAAGCAGCGCCTCATGACCGACAGCACGCTGATCGGCTGCATGCTGCTGCGCCGGGGCGACACCGACGCGGTCCTGTGCGGCATGGTCGGCAAGCACGTCAAGCACCTGAACCAGGTGCGCGACGCCATCGGCCTCGAACCCGCCGCCCACTGCTTTGCGGCCATGAACCTGCTGCTGCTGCCGCAGCACACGATCTTCCTTTGTGACACCTACGTCAACGAGGATCCGAGTGCGGAAATGCTGGCCGAGATTGCGATCATGGCGGCAGAGGAAGTGCGCCGGTTCGGCCTGGTGCCGAAGGTGGCCCTGCTGTCGCATTCCAACTTCGGCAGCGAGCGCTCCGCGTCGGCCGCGAAGATGAGCCGCGCCCGCGCGCTGATCGCCGAGCGGATGCCCGACCTCGAGGTGGACGGCGAAATGCACGGCGACTCGGCGCTGTCGGAGGAAATCCGCAGCCGGTTCTATCCCGATTGCCGGCTCAAGGGCGAGGCCAACCTGCTCATCATGCCGAACGTCGACGCAGCCAACATCGCCTTCAACCTGATGAAAGTAACGAATGGTGACGGCATCACCGTCGGCCCGATCCTGCTGGGGGCGGCGCAGCCCGTGCACATCCTGACGCCCACCGCCACCGTGCGCCGCCTGGTGAACATGACGGCGCTGGCGGTGGTCGACGCGAACCACCTCGACGGTGGTGTCGCAGGCGTGTAAGGCCTAGCGGCCCAGCATCTCCTTCGCCAGGTCGCCGGCGCCGTAGATGTTCTGGAGTGCGTCGATGATCGCGCCGGCGTGCACGGCGACGGCACGGTTGGTGGCGATGTCGTACCAGAAATCGCCGCCCAGACTTTGGATGTTGCCGTCGAAGATCAGGCCGACGATCTCGCGGTTGCGGTTGATCACCGGGCTGCCCGAGTTGCCGCCGATGATGTCGTTGGTCGTCACGAAATTCAAGCGCTGCGCCATGTCGAGCTTCGGCTTCGCCGCCAACCAGCTCGGCGGCAACGCGAACGGATCGACGCCAGTGGCGCGCTCGAAGGCGCCCCCATACGTCGTGAACGGAGCCACCGTGTGGCCATGTTCATCCCAGCCGCGCACGTCGCCGTAGGACAGCCTCAGCGTGAACGTCGCATCGGGATAGACGCCGGTGCCGGACATCGCAAAGCGGGCCGCGGCGATGCGCTCGGTGTTCTTGCGGATGACCGACTCGACGTCGTCCTCGAAGCGCTTGCGCACGGCCAGCGCATCGGGCTCGACCATCCTGGCTAGCCGGATCATGGGGTCGTCGTTGGCGTCGACGGCCGCCTGGCCGCCCTGCCAGAGCTTGCGCCGCAATTCGACGTCGCCCAGCTTCGTGCCGGCGATGACGCGGTCGGCCACCTGCTGCGGCGAGTCGCGGCCGAGAATCGCCTTCACGCGCGGGTCATCCGCACCCAGCAGTTCGCGCAGCTTGCCAAGCGACCAGCCAAGCTTGACGCGTTCGTAGTCGGGATAAATCGGCGCCGTGCTGAACAGCAACTGCTCCTGGCGCGGCAGCGCCGCATCGCTGTACTCGCGGAAGCGTTCGGCGTTGGGCTTGGCGCGCTGGCTGGCGCCGCGGACGAGCGTGCGCGCATAGGCGAAGTACTGGCTCCAGAATCCGCCCGCGCCTTCGAGCACGCGATACTCTGTCGCGAAGCCGCGATACGTCTGGTCGGCAGCGGCGATGGCTTGCCAGGGGTTGCCGCCCTTGTTGTCGGGATGCTTCCTGTACCACGCCTGCAACTGGGTTTCCTCGGCATTCTTGGCGCGCCAGAACGCGGGATCCTGCAGCGTCTGCAATTCGCCGGTGAATGCCTTGAAGGAGTTCTCGACGCCGAACAGATCGGTCGTCGAAACCCGGGCAGCCTCGGCCGAGCTCCTGCCGTACTGCGTCAGCATGCCGCGCATCTCTGCGAGCCGGATCAGCCGGTCCGTGAGGCCGATATCGCGCAGGAGTTCAAGTTGGTCGCGCGTCAACTGGCGATCGGTGTGACCCGGATGGCCGGTGACGAACACCAACTCCCCGGCCCGGGCCCCGGCCGGGTTAACGGGGAAGTAGTCCTTGATTGCAGCGGGTTTGCCGTCCTCGTAGGCGCGCAGGAGGGCCATGTCGAGGTCGTAGCGCGGGAAGTTGAAGTTGTCCGGATCGCCGCCGAAGAAGGCGATGTCCTTTTCGGGCACGAATACCAGGCGCACGTCCTGGAAGCGGTGATAGCGATACAGGTGGTAGCGGCCGCCGTGATAGAGGTCGACGACATCGCAGCGCGTGCGTTGCGCATCGCCGGCCGCACAGGCGGAAGTCAGCTTGGCCGTGACGGCGCGCTCGGCGCGCACGTAGGCCTCGCCCGACAGGCCGGCCAGGGCACCCTGGACGTCCTTCGTAACGTCGGTGATCTGGTCGAGCCGGTTCAACTCGACGCCCGGGCACTGGATTTCCTCTTGGCGCGATTTGGCGAGGAAACCCAGTTTCACGTAGTCCTTGTCGGCGGTCGACAGGTCCTCGACGCAATGCACGCCGCAGTGGTGGTTGGTCAGCACCAGGCCGTCGGCGGAGATGTAGGAACCCGAGCAGCCGCCCGCGAGGCGCGCGGAACTGTGCATCACCTTCTCGCTCCATTCGGCCGTCGGGCGGAAGCCGTATTCCTTGGCGATCTTGTCGCCGGGCAGGTTGTCGAGCGTCCACATGCCTTCGGCGGCCAGGGCGGACCCGGCCAGCGCAGCGCAGCAACTGCTCACGAGTAGACAGGACATTTTCTTCTTCATGACGGGACCTTTCATCGTCGGGGTTGAATGGCTTACCTGGCCTTGCCGGTCTCGGCGGCCGCCTTGCGGCGCTCCATGGCGACCCAGGCCAGCAGGCCGACCAGGAGCGCGAAGGGAATCAACGATAGCACATCGGCATGGGCGCCCGCGTAGAACGGGTTGTTCGCGCCGGCCCAGGTTTCGACGGCCTTGTCGAAGTCGACCATGACGCCCGCACTGAACGCGATGACGATGCCGGCCAGCGCGCCGCCCGCGATGTAGCCCGAGGAGAGCAGCACGCCGATGCCGCTGTCGCTGGCCGCCGCCCTCGCCTCGGGCGACAGTTGCGTGCCCGCCTGGCGCCGGTCCACCCACCAGCGGATCGCACCGCCGACGTACATCGGCAGCGTCGTCGACAGCGGCAGGTACACGCCGACCGCAAACACCAGCGACGGGATGCCGACCATCTCAAGCATGATGGCGATCATGGCGCCGAACAGCACCAGGCCCCAGGGCAGATGTCGTTCCAGCATGCCCTTGATGATGTAGGACATGAGCACGGCCTTGGGCGCGTCGAACTTGCGTACCTCGGTGCCGTCGGGGCGCGTCGTGTGGAAGCCGTTGATGCCCGGGTCGACCAGATAGACGGCGCGGCCATTGTCGTCGGTCAGGTACTTGCCGGCCGGGCCGCCGAGGTCGTCGGTCTTGTGCCAGACGCGGTAGGTGCCGCCATCCTGCGCTGCCTGCGGACCGACGAGGCTCGCGCGCTCCGTGAGCGCGGCCGGGTCGGTCGTCAGGGTGGGGGCAACCTGCGCCGCCGGCACATAAACGGTGCCGACTTCGTTCAGCGTCAGGAGGATGGGCCCGAGTACCACGGCCGACAGCAGCGAGCCGACGATGATGGCGTACTGCTGCATGCGCGGCGTGGAGCCGATCAGGAAACCGGTCTTGAGGTCCTGCGAGGTCGTGCCGGCGTTGCTGGAGGCGATGCAGACGATTGCGCCGACGGAGAGCGCCGTCACGTAGTACTGGCCGCCCGTCCAGCCGACGACGAGGAAGATCAGGCAGGTGAGCAGCAAAGTCGCGATGGTCATGCCGGAGATGGGATTCGACGTCGACCCGACCTGGCCGGTCAGGCGCGACGAAACGGTGACGAACAGAAAGCCGAACAGCAGGATCAGGATCGCGCCGAGCACGTTCATGTGCAGCGGCGCGGCCAGCGAGATGGCCGCGATGATGCCGAGCACGCCGACGAGGACCCACTTCATCGGGATGTCGTCGTCGGTGCGGCCGGAGCCGGCGGTTGCGCCGATGCTGGAAAGGTCGCCCAGGCTGGCGCGGATGCTGTGCCAGATGGTCGGCAGGGCCTGAATCAGGCTGATGATGCCAGCCGTTGCGACGGCGCCAGCGCCGATGTACAGGATGTAGGCGCCGCGAATCTCGTTGGGCGACATGGCGCTGATCAGCTTGCCGCCGGGTGCCAGGGGTTCGGTCAGGTTGGCGCCGAAGAACTGGACCAACGGGATCAGCACGAGGTAGGCCAGCACGCCGCCGCCGCACATGATGGCAGCGATGCGCGGGCCGATGATGTAGCCGACGCCGAGCAACTCGGGCGAAACCTCGCAGGCGATGGAGCCCCCCTTGAACGGGGCGCCGAACACTGTGCCGGGGATATCCTTCCAGCCCTTCAGGGCGACGTTGAGCACCTTGTACACGATGCCGACGCCGAGCCCCGTGAAGATCATGGCCGCGCGCCGGGCGGCATCGGCGGAAGCCTGGCTGGCCTTGACGGCCGCCGCCTTCAACACCTCCGCGCAGGCGGTGCCTTCGGGATATTTCAGTTCGCCGTGCAGGGCGACGATCATCGTGCGCCGCAGCGGAATCATCATCAGGATGCCGAGCACGCTGCCGAGCACGGCAACCAGCATGATGCGCGTGACTTCGAGGTCGAAACCCAGGATCAGGATCGCGGGCATGGTCACGCCGACGCCGAAGGCGATCGATTCGCCGGCGGAGCCCGCCGTCTGGACGATGTTTTCCTCCAGTACGGTGGATTCGCGCGCGCCCAGCTTGTGGAACAGCCTGTAGAGCGTGATGCCGATCACCGCAACCGGGATGGACGCGCTGACCGTCAAGCCCACCTTGAGCACCAGATAGAGCGAGGAGGCGCCGAAGATCATGCCCAGCACGGCACCCATGATCAGGCTGACGGGATTCAGCTCCGGCAGCCTCGCGTCGGCCGGGACAAAGGGCTGGAAGGGCTGCGTCATCGTTTTCCCCTAACTATGGCGGTAGAATTTTCGTTGCGGAAGCCGTGCGGTCCGCAACATATCACCTTATGCAACGAGAGGCTTGTCATGACACGTGCGATCCTTTTCCATGAAACCGGGGGCCCAGAAGTCCTGAGTTGGGAGGAGATTGCCGTGCCCGCACCCGCCGCCGGCGAAGCGACGGTAGCCCATTCCGCGGTCGGCCTGAACTTCATCGACGTCTATCACCGGACGGGCCTGTATCCCTTGCCGTTGCCATCCGGCATTGGCCTGGAAGGCGCCGGCGTTGTCAGCGCGGTTGGCCGCGACGTCACCGACCTGAAAGTGGGCGATCGCGTTGCCTACGCGGGCGGGCCGCCGGGCGCCTACGCCGAGGCACGCAACATCCCGGCCGACCGCCTCGTCAAGCTGCCGGATACGATCGCCTTCAAGACCGCCGCGGCCATGATGCTGCAGGGCCTGACCGCGCAGTACCTGCTGCGCCGCACCTACCGCGTGCAGCCGGGCGACACGATCCTGATCCACGCTGCGGCCGGCGGCGTCGGCCTGATCGTCTGCCAGTGGGCGAAGGCGCTGGGGGCGAACGTCATCGGCACCGTGAGTTCGGACGAGAAAGCCGCGCTGGCCAAGGCCCACGGCTGCGACCATCCGATCATCTACACGCGCGAGAACTTCACAGAGCGAGTGCGCGAGATCACCGGCGGCGAGGGCGTGCCCGTGGTCTACGACTCCATCGGCAAGGATACGTTTTCGGGCTCGCTCGACTGCCTGCGGCCGCTGGGCACGATGGTCACGTTCGGGAACAGTTCCGGGCCCGTGCCTCCGGTCGACCTGCTCGAACTGACGAAGCGTGGTTCGCTGTTCGTCACGCGGCCGTCGCTGTTCGCGTACACGGCCAAGCGCACGGACCTGCAGGCCATGGCTGCGGAACTGTTCGATGTCGTGATGGCGGGCAAGGTGAAGATCGAGGTCAATCAGGTCTACCCGCTCAAAGACGCCGGGCGGGCACAGGCCGATCTTGCGGCGCGCAGGACGACGGGTTCGACGGTGCTCCTGCCATGAAGAGCGTCATGGTGGCCAACCCGAAGGGGGGCAGCGGCAAGAGCACGCTGGCGACCAACCTGGCCGGCTGGCTGGCGCGCCAGGGCCACCACGTCATGCTCGGCGACATCGATCGCCAGCAGTCGTCGCGCGA
>DATJQH010000037.1:0-2054 GCA_035505955.1 Rhodocyclaceae bacterium | reverse complement strand
CTGGCCAAAGCCCGTGCTGAACCGGCCCGACCGGATTCCGCGCCTGGCGCGCGACCGGGCCAGCGCCCTGCTCGACCAGGTGCCCGGCATCGCCATGCCGCCAACTGCGCGCGTGACGCGCGATGCGCTGGCGCGCGTCTCCGATCGCCGCGCCGCGCCGGACGCACTGGTGCCGGGCAGCGCGTTCCCGCTCATCGTGCGGCCGCTCGACTCGCATGCCGGCAACGACCTGCAGAAGGTGGATGACGCTGACATGCTGCGCCACTACCTGGCCTCGGTCGTCGAACAGCGTTTCTTCGTCTCGCCGTTCATCGACTACCGCAACGCCGACGGCCTTTTCCGCAAGTACCGCATCGCGCTCATCGATGGCCGGCCCTATGCCTGCCACATGGGCATCTCTTCGCACTGGATGATCCATTACCTCAACGCCGGCATGGCCGAAAGCGCCGCCAAGCGCGCCGAGGAAGAGCAGTTCATGCTCACCTTCGACGACGGCTTCGCGCGCCGGCACGCGGCCGCGCTCGCGGCGATCCATGAGCGCATGGGGCTCGATTACGTCTGCCTCGACTGCGCCGAGGCCGCCGACGGACGGCTGCTGATCTTCGAAGTCGACCACGCGATGATCGTGCATGCGATGGACCCGGTCGACGTCTTCCCGTACAAGCAGCCGCAGATGCGCAAGCTGATGTCCGCCTTCCGCGACATGCTGGGCCGCGCCGCGGGCATATCGTGATGCGCTTCAACTTTTCCGGCGGGCCGGGCGTCCTGCCGGAAACGGTGCTGCAGCAGGCGCAGGCGGCCATGACCAACGTGCCCGAAGTCGGCCTGCCGCTCCTGGGCATCAGCCACCGCTCCGACTGGTTCGCCGCGGTGCTGGCCGAGACCGAAGCGAACGTCCGCGCGCTGCTGGATCTGCCCGACGATTACCACGTCCTGTTTCTGCAGGGCGGCGCCAGCCTGCAGTTCTCGATGATCCCGATGCTGCTGCTGCGCGGGCGCGGCAAGTCCGCCGACTACCTGCGCACGGGCTACTGGAGCGCCAAGGCGATTCCCGAGGCGGCGCGCGAAGGCAAGGTGCGCGTGATCTGGGACGGCGAGCGCGAAGGCTTCCGCCGCCTGCCGAACGACGGCGAACTCGACTGCGCCGCGGACGCGGCCTACCTGCATTACGTGTCCAACGAAACCGTCGAGGGCCTGCAGTTCCATCGCGTCATCGGCCGCGACGACGTGCCGCGCGTGTGCGACATGTCGTCGGATTTCCTCTCCGCGCCCTGCGACGCGCACCGCTATGCGCTGATCTACGCGCACGCGCAGAAGAACCTCGGCCCGGCCGGCGCCACGGTCGTCATCCTGCGCCGCGACCTGCTCGACGACGTGCCGCCGGACCTGCACACGAGCCTCGACTACCGCAGCCACGTCAAGGCGAAGTCGATCTACAACACGCCGCCGGTGTTCGCGCTCTACATTGTGCTGCTGGTGACGCGCTGGCTGCTGCGCGACATCGGCGGCCTCTCGCGCATGGGCGAAATCAACAAGGCCAAAGCGGCGCGCCTTTATGGCGCGATAGACGCCAGCGACGGTTTCTACCGCGGCCACGCGGCGGCGCCGGACCGCTCGACCATGAACGTCGTCTTCAACCTCGGCTCGCCGGAACTCGAAGCCGAATTCCTCGCCCACGCCCAGACCGCCGGCTTCAGCGGCCTCGCCGGGCACCGGTCGCTCGGCGGCATCCGCGCCTCGATCTACAACGCGATGGCGCAGGACGCCGTCGACGCCTTGTGCGAGTTCATGGACGACTTCCGCCGGCGCTAAAGTCAGTCCTCGTGGTACACCGTGCTGCGCGTCCACGCCGTCATGTTGTAACAAACTCTTTCCGCGCCGAACCCCTGTCCACGCCGCGCAGTCTCATGCGTTAGAGCAAGTGAGAATTCGCTCATCTCGGCCCTGCCGGCCTAGTGCGAAGGAGAGCGGGACGGGGCCAAGGAGGTTTCGATGAACATGACCAGACCATTGTGGCAGGCGCTGCTCCTGGCAGCGGCGCTGGTGGTGGCGGG
>DATJQH010000036.1:0-5842 GCA_035505955.1 Rhodocyclaceae bacterium | reverse complement strand
GACCGTCAGCATTTCCGGCGACGGCACGCCCGTGCTGGCGCCGGCGTGGTTCGTTTCCGGCGTCGGGGTTACCGAGCCCGTGGCGTCGCGTTTGCTGACCGTGGCGGGGAAGGTCTACGGGGCCCTGAGCCTGTCGATGTCCACGACCGCGGGCATCAACCGGCTCTGGACCAGCTTCCTCAGCAACCTCAACCTGCTTGCGCTGGCGCTCGGGCTGGAGTTCTTCGGCATCATGCTGATCGTCCGTTATGGCCTCAGGCCGCTCGACGCGCTGGTTTCCGGCGCCGAGCGGTTCGGCGCCGGCGACCTGTCGGTACGCGTGCCGGCCGCCGGCGGCCCGGAGATGCGCCACACCATCGCCGCCTTCAACGGCATGGCCGAGAACCTGTCCGCCACGATGAACGAATTGCGGCGCAGCCATGAGGAATTGCGCATCGCCGCCACCGCGTTCGAGTCGGAAGAAGGCATGCTCGTCACCGACGCCATGCAGGTGATCCTGCGCGTGAACCGCGCCTTCGTCGACATCACCGGCTACCAGCCCGGCGAAGCGCTCGGCCAGACCCCGCGCATGCTGCAGTCCGGCGACCACGACGACAGCTATTACGAGCAGACCTGGCGCACGGTCGCGCGCGACCGCTTCTGGCAGGGCGAATTGTGGAACCGCCACAAGCTTGGCCGCCTGTATCCGGTCTGGCAGAGCATATCCGCGGTGGTGACACCGGACGGCCACATCACCCACTATGTCGTTGCGTTCAGCGACATCTCGCAGCGCAAGGAGGCCGAGGAACAGATCCGCAACCTTGCCTACTTCGATTCGCTGACGCAGTTGCCGAATCGGCGTCTGCTCATCGACCGCCTCGGTCAGGCAGTGGCAGCGGCGGCGCGCCAGCACCAGCACGGCGCCCTGCTGTTCCTCGATCTCGACTATTTCAAGCTCCTCAACGATACCGAGGGCCACGAATCCGGCGATCAACTGCTCGTCGAGATGGCGCGGCGCCTGCGCTCCTGCGTGCGCGACGGCGATACGGTCGCGCGTCTTGGCGGCGACGAATTCGTCGTCATGCTCGAGAACCTGGGCGCCAGCGCGTCCGATGCGTCCTTGCAGGCGGACATGGTGGCGCGCAAGATCCTCGACGCGGCCCGACAGCCGTATTCGCTCAAGGACCGCGAATACCACGGCACGGTCAGCGTCGGCATCAGCATGTTCAACGACAATCACCACAATGTCGACGAACTGCTGAAATGCGCCGATGTCGCCATGTACCAAGCCAAGTCGAGCGGCCGCAACGCCGTGTGTTTCTTCGATCCTGTCATGCAGCAGTCGCTGGTCGAACGGGCGACCATGGAAAGCGAACTGCGCCGCGTCGTCGCCCAGGGGCAACTGGTGCTGCACTACCAGCCGCAACTCGACGACCATGGCCGCGTCAT
The DNA here is from genome assembly GCA_035505955.1 of Rhodocyclaceae bacterium. Classification (GTDB taxonomy): domain Bacteria; phylum Pseudomonadota; class Gammaproteobacteria; order Burkholderiales; family Rhodocyclaceae; genus Fen-999. The sequence goes on along the minus strand of DATJQH010000036.1, from coordinate 4,414 downwards.
CGGCGCCGAAGCGCTGCTGCGCTGGGAACATCCGCTGCGGGGGCTCGTGCCGCCGGCCGAATTCATTCCGCTCGCCGAGGAAACCGGCCTCATCATCCCGATCGGCAACTGGGTCCTGGAAACGGCGTGCCAGCAGCTCAAGGCGTGGGCGGGGAACGACCTCACGCGCGGCCTCATGCTGGCCGTCAACGTCAGCGCCAAGCAGTTCCACCAGCCCGATTTCGTCGACAACGTCCGGCGCACCGTCGAGCGTTTCGGTGCGAACCCGAGGCGGCTCAAGCTCGAACTGACGGAAACCGTCATCGTCGACAACATCGCCGATACCATCGAGAAGATGAAGGAACTGAAGGCCTACGGTGTCGGCTTTTCCATGGACGACTTCGGTACCGGATACTCGTCGCTCTCCTATCTGCGACGACTGCCGCTGGACCAGCTCAAGATCGATCGTTCATTCATCCACGAGGTCGAGACCAACAGCGGCGACGCGGTGATCGTCAAGACCATCATCGCAATGGCGCAGGCGCTCGGACTTGACGTCATCGCCGAGGGCGTGGAGAAGGAAGCGCAGCACCTGTTCCTCAACCGCAACGAGTGCCCGGCGTATCAGGGATTCCTCTTCGGGCAACCCGTGCCCATCAGCGTCTTCGAGCAGATGCTGGACAAGTAGGTACTAGCCGCCTACTGGGTGGTTGCGGGCTCGCTGTGGCTCGGCCGTACGGCGTGTCCCACTTCCTTGGCGGTGTCGCGCACCGCGTGACCGGCCTCGATCGCGGCATCCTTGGCGCCATGTCCGACGGAAACAGCCGTCTCCTTGGCAGCGCGTCCAACCGTGAGCGTCGTCTCCTTGACGGTGTGACCCACGCCTACGGCCGCGTCGCGCGCGGCGTGACCGACGTCAACGGCCGCGTCCTTGACGGCGTGTCCCGCCTCGCCGGCGCTCTGCCCGAACGTTTCGCCGGACTTCGCGGCAGCCGGATGGTCGTCATCCGCCGCCCGGCCAAAGCTGATGCCGCTTGTCATCACCAGCAGCGCCACCGCGCCGATCAATGCCTTCTTCATGGTGCTCTCCATCGAATTCCGTCCCCAAAATTCTAGTGCCTCCGGCTTCGGCCCCCACCCGCTGTCGTGCGAGGGCGACACGGCACCCGGCCAATGTTCACCCCAGTTGACCCATCTCAAACGCAACCGTTCCGCCGTTGTCAGAATGACGGTAAGACAATTGCTGGAAACTTCATACGCATGGACTTTACTTTGCCTCAGGATTGGTCTGCGCTTTGCCTGCTGGTGTTCCTGTTCGGCATGCGCCATGGCTTCGACGCCGACCATCTGGCAACCATCGACGGCATGACGCGCTTCAATGCGCGCGCGCGGCCGGGGCTGGCGCGCCTGTGCGGAGCGCTGTTCTCCCTCGGGCACGGCCTCGTCGTCGTCTCGATCGCGCTGGCGGTGAGCCTGTGGTCGGCGCACTGGCATGCGCCGGCCTGGCTCGAGGCATCCGGCACGCTCGTGTCCGTCCTTTTCCTCGTCGGCCTCGGTCTCGCGAATCTGCGCGCTGTCCTCGTCGCGCCCGCCGACCGGATCGTGCAGCCTGTGGGATTCAAGGGGCGATTGCTGGGCGGCCTGGTTTCGGTGCGGCATCCCGCAACGGTGATGGCCGTCGGTGCCCTGTTCGCGCTTTCCTTCGACACCGTCAGCCAGGCACTCCTCTTCGCGCTCACCGCGGAGCAGTTCGGCGGCTGGTGGTCGGCCTTGACGCTGGGCCTGCTGTTCATGCTGGGCATGTTCGTCACGGATGCCATGAACGGCCTCTGGATTTCGCGCCTGATCCGGCGGGCCGATCAGACGGCGCGCGTTGCCTCGCGCGTGCTGGGGTTCGCGGTGGCAACGCTCAGTCTCGGCGTTGCGGCGCTCGGGCTTGCCCGCTGGTCGCTTCCGGGCGTTGCCAGCTGGAGCGAAGGTCGTGACCTGGCATTTGGCGTCGCGGTCGTGTCCGTGCTCGCCGCGAGCTTCGTCTTCGCCATGTGGATCGCACGGCGGCCACTGGCGGCACGCTGAACCGTTCAGGCGAGATCGTCGGGTTCGAGCAGGCGCTCGATCACCGAGATGCGATCCTTGAGCTGCAGCTTGCGCTTCTTCATCCGCCGCAGCATCAGTTCGTCGAGCGTCGGCGCCTCTTCGAGCCGCACAATGGCTTCATCGAGGTCGCGGTGTTCGACACGCAACTCCTGCAGTTGCGCGATCAGGTTCCCGGCTTCGTCGTTGGCTGACGTTGGCATGGCGTCGATATGGTAGCTCCTGTTTGCCGGCAAGGGAAGCCGCCGGTGGTCCCCTATGGCGCACGATAGTTCGCCAGCGCCGAGGCGAGCTTGTCGCGTACGCGCCGGCGCAAAGCTTCCGGTGCCAGAACCTCGACGTCTGCGCCATACCGCAGGATGTCCATGGTCAATTCCGTCGGATCCGAGTAAGGCAATTCCAGGACATAACGGCCTGACTCGTCGGTGTGGCTCCTTTGACGTGGATGCCATTGCTCGAGTGCCACCCAGCGTGCGGCCTCCGGCGTGAAGCGCAGCCTGGCCCACTGCACCTCGCTGCCCGAGAAAATTCCGTAGCCCGCGCCCAGTACCTCGTCGAGCCGGCGCGCGCCAACCTCTTTCGCCCTCGCGTCGAGCGGGGCGGCATGCCGGACGGCGTCGAGGCCAAAGCTGCGAATCTCGTCCCGCAAGTGGCACCAGGCGTCGAGGTACCAGTTGTCGCGGTAGAACACCAGGCGCTGAGGCGATACTTCGCGCTCGGTTTCCTCGTCGCGGCCGCGGTTCCAGTGTCGAATCGACAAACGTCGGCGCTTCAGCAGCGCCGATGCCACGACTTCGAAGTAACGCAAGTCGGCCCTGCGCTTGGCTGCGTGCACGATGCGAATGCGCCGTGTCACCTCTTCCGGCGCGTCGTCCTGGCTGCCCAAAAGGCTCTTGAGGCGCGTCTGCAGCGGCGCGATCTGCGGCCCGAGCAGGCCGGGCTGAACCTCCTCGAGAAGGTTCTGCATCATGAGCAGCGCATGGATCTCCGAGGCGTTGAACCAGAGGCCGGGCAGGGCGAACCTCGGCGCGGGGCCGACAGGCAGGTCGAACCGGTAGCCGCCAGCATCGCGGTCGTATATGATGGGAGCATTGAGGCGGTCGCGCAGGTACTGCAGGTCACGCTTGAGGGTTGCACGCGAAACCTCCACCGCCGCCTGGATCTCGTTGAAGCGGACGATGCGGCGATCGTGCAGCAGTTGCTCGATGCGGTAGAAGCGCTCGGTTCGGTCCATTGCGGCGTGCCTGGCGCCATTGTATCCGGCACACGGTGGGCAGCAGCGAAATGCTGCAGTGCGACTTGATTTCACGGCCGTACGGCGCGCACATTAACGGATAAAGGTAGAAGGATCGGGCGGCTGTGCTGCCGACCTTACGGAGGGGACTGGCCATGAACAGCGGCATCAGCGATCCGGCCGGGATCGACGAGAATCAACGCCACAACGAGTTGCTGGCCTGGGCCACGAGCCAGATCGACCAGCTGACCGAATCCGGGGCGGGCGGCGCCCACCTGTGCGACATGCTCGACTGGATGGCTTACTTCACGCGCGAACACTTCGGGTTCCAGCAACGACTGCTCGCCGATTGCGGCAGGCAAAGGGAATACGTGTTCGACCGCATCGAGGCCTACGGGAATTTCCGCAGGCAGCTGGCGCAGCTTTGCCTCGACAGCATGCGGGGCGATGCGACCGTCCCGCAAAGGCTAAGTCTGCTCTGTCACGAGCTGTTGCAGGACGAGCAGGCGAATCGGCAGCGTTTCATAGACGCCCTGCGAGACGGTGGGCCGTCGGTGAAGCTGCGCCGCAAGCCCCGGCATGGTCAGTTGGCAACCGAAGCCGCCAACGACCTGCTCAACTCCGGCCAGCGCGCCGACTCGCCGAAGACAGCCTCCAGCGGTTCGCGCTGAAGCGCGGCGCCGCTACCGGGCGCACCAGCAGGCGCCTGGCGGTCCGCACTCTTCCCTTCGCGTCATGGACGAACGGACGGTCCTGGTCGTCGCGTCGAACAGCACATCGAAGCGCGCCAGACGGCGCCATTCGTCGCAGTAGCGCCATTCCCACGCGAGTTCGTTGCGCGCCGGGTAATAGGTCGTCCAGCCGGGGTACGAAGGCCCGAGGATGCGCAACACGGCATCCGCATCCAGGCCGCTGCGAACCTGAGCGAACACCTCTTCCGTCAGGACGTTCTGGATGCCCGACAACTTGCCGTCGGCGTCGATCCGGACCATGAACGTGTGTACGCCGCCCGGGCCGCGCGGGTAGACCAGTTGGCGCGATCCGTCCGCGTTCGTCCATTCCATCGCCGGGGCGCCCATCGTGCGGACGACATCGCTTTCCGTGTCT
>DATJQH010000035.1:0-15364 GCA_035505955.1 Rhodocyclaceae bacterium | reverse complement strand
CTGGTCAGCGACACCGTCGGCTTCATCAAGAACCTGCCCCACGGCCTGGTCGCCTCGTTCAAGACGACGCTCGACGAGGCGCTCGACGCCGCGCTGCTGCTGCACGTGATCGACGCCAGCGATCCCGGCTTCGAGCGCCAGATCGACGTTACCGACCACGTACTGGCAGAGATCGGCGCCGACGACGTGCCGCGCATTCGCGTCTTCAACAAGATCGACCAGGTGAACGGTGGCGGCGACGCCGCCGCGCAAGCCGAGCACGAAGCCGCGCTGCGCGCGAAGTACCCCGACTGCATCGTCATGAGCGCCCGTCGCCCCGACGATGTTGCCCGGCTGCACCGGGCCATCGTCGCCTTCTTCCAGCGCGACCTGGTCGAAGACGAACTCTTCCTGCCCTGGTCGGCACAGCAACTGCGCAAGGACATCTACGCCCACTGCGAAGTCGTCGGCGAGCGCCACGACGAAGCCGGCGCCTTCTTCAGCGTGCGCGGCGAGAGCGAGGCGCTGGAGCGCCTGAAGGACCAGTTCGCGCAGGCCGCCCGCGAGCTTCAGTGAAGGCGGCGCGCGGCAAAGTCAGCGAATAAAGTCAGCCTTCGTGGCACGCCGATAGGCCGCCTCGGCCGGGGACATGGAGTCGACGCGCAGCACGGCGTACCACGGGGACTGACTTTGGTTGCCGATGCGTCGTGATTTGGCTATGCGACGCGCAGGCGCAGATTCCCTTGGGGCCGACGGCAATTCGGTTCATAATCATAAATCCATTCGTCATGCGCGGTCATCGAAGCTAGGCCTTTCGAGAGACTGCCGCCCCAGGGAGCAAGGATGAACCTGCCTTCATTTGCCGACTTGCCGATCAGCGGCAAACTCAATGTCGTTCTGATCGCCGCCATTGCCGTCGTTCTTGGTGCAACGGGTTTCCTCCTGAGCGGCTGGCTTGCGCAGAAACTGGAACAGCGCGGCATTGCCGAACTGGAGCGTACCAACCGGCAGGTGATCGACATGATCGACGCCTATTCGTCCGCCCTCGAACGGTCGGCCGAGATGCTCGGTGCGCAGTTCGCCTCCACGCTGCCAAAGCGGCTGGTCCTCGATCCCAACCGGATGACGCAGACGAATACCGGCGCGTTCCCCACGCTGCGCGGCGGGGAAGTCACGCTCAACAACAACTTTGGTTTCGTGGATGCGTTCACGGGCACGACAGGCGCGGTGGCCACCGTGTTCGTCCGCAACGGGGACGATTTCGTCAGGGTTGCCACATCCCTGAAGAAGGAAGGCGGCGAGCGGGCCGTCGGCACGACGCTGGGCAACAGGCATCCTGCATTCGCCCTCGTGATGGCGGGCAGCCCCTTCACGGGACGTGCCACGCTCTTCGGCCGCGATTACATGACGCGTTACCTCCCGCTCAAGGATGAAGCCGGACGCATCGTCGGCCTCGCTTTCGTCGGGATCGACTTCACGGCAGGCATGGTCACGCTCCGGCAGAAGATCCTGTCGGTGAAAGTGGGCGAAACCGGGTACGTCTTTGCACTCGATGCCGTCAGGGAACCCGGCAAGGCGATGATCCATCCCGCGGCGGAGGGCAAGAACATCTTCGAATCGAAGGACAGCAACGGAACCCTCTTCATCCAGGAAATGATCAAACAGAAGCGCGGCGTCATCCGCTACGAATGGATCAACCAGCAGCTCGGCGAAACCGCACCGCGCCAGAAGATGACGGCCTTCGATACGTTCGACAAGTGGGGCTGGCTCGTGGGCACCGGCAGCTATGTGGACGAATTCAAGCGCGACGTGCGCGGGATCCAGCTCCAGTTCGCCATTGCGGCGCTGGCCGTTGCCGTGGTCCTGGTCGTGCTCGTGTTCCTGAGCACCCGACACTGGGTCAGCAGGCCACTGAACGAGGCACTGAAGGTGACTCAGCGGGTCGCGGCAGGCGATCTGTCCGTTTCCATTCAGGCCACGCGGCGCGACGAAGCAGGACAGCTGCTGCAGGCAACCAACGAGATGTGTACCCGGCTTCGCAACGTCATCGGCGAGGTTTGCAGCGCCGCCGATTCCCTTTCCTCGGCTTCCCAGGAACTGGCCGCCACATCGGAGGCCCTGTCGCAGTCGTCGTCGCAACAGGCGGCATCGGTCGAGGAAACCACGGCCTCGATCGAACAGATGGCCGCTTCGGTCGCCCAGAACACCGAAAACGCCAAGGTCACCGACGACATGGCCGCAGCGGCCGCGCACAAGGCGACCCATGGCGGTGAAGCCGTACGCGAAACCGTGGCGGCCATGCAGCAGATCGCGGGCAAGATCCGCATCGTAGACGACATCGCCTACCAGACGAATCTCCTGGCGCTCAACGCCGCCATCGAGGCCGCGCGGGCGGGCGAGCACGGCAAGGGCTTTGCCGTCGTCGCCGCCGAAGTGCGCAAGCTCGCAGAGCGCAGCCAGGTGGCAGCGCGGGAGATCGGGGAACTCGCCGGCTCGTCGGTGACGCAGGCCGATGGCGCCGGGCGCCTCCTCGACGAGATGGTGCCCATGATCCAGAAGACATCCGACCTCGTGCAGGAAATTGCCTCGGCTTCGTCCGAGCAGAGTGCCGGCATTGGCCAGATCAATTCAGCCATGGAACAGATGAACCAGACGGTCCAGCAGAATGCTTCCGCGTCCGAACAACTGGCGGCAACTGCGGAACAAGTCGGCGGGCAGGCCGGGCAGCTCCAGCAACTGATGAAGTTCTTCAAGGTCGGCCGCGCGGGCGGTTAGGCCGGTCGGCCACCCGCGCCCGATGAGGCAGTCCCGGCCGGATAGTCCGATCGGACCCACCGGGCTGCATTCGCCGGCGACGATGGTTTGGCGCCATCTCATGGATGCTATCCTCGCAGCCCCGGCATAAGAGCGTAAGAACAGGGAACAGGACCGGATGCGGTTCGCGAGCGTCTTCGATGTGCAGCGGCAGGACCGTGCCCGGATGGGGCTCGCGCTCCTGTTTTCCGTCCTGGTTCACGCGCTGCTGTTGGGTCTGACCTTCGGCGACAAGGATTTCGGACTGCCGGGCTTCAGTTTCCCGTGGCGAGAGCGACCAACCCAGGCGCCGAACCTGGAAGTCGTGCTCATGCCACCTCCGGCGCCCGCCGCGGCATCGCCGGCCGCGCCGGTCAGGAAGCCACCACAGGCCGCGAGCACGCCCCCCGTCGCGCGAGCGCCGGCTGCCACCCTGTCCGTGTCGACAACACGGCCCAGGAATCCGGTGAAACGACCGGTCGTGCCCAAACCGAGGGCCACGCCCAAAGCCAAGCCCGATGTCGTGATCGCCGCGAAACCGGTCGAGGAGCCCCGGCCGCAGCCGCCGGAAGTGCCCGTGGCGCCGCCCCAGGTCGCCGCGGTCGAGCCGAGCGCGCCGCCCCCCGAAATCGTGACGCCCGCGCCGCCGGTTGTCGAAACCGCGCCGCCGAAGCCGGCCGAACCGGAACCGCCGCCGCCGGTGGTCGAGGCACCCAAGCTCGACCTTCCGGAGCGCAAGGCCGAGCCGGATCAGCCGAAGACGGCACGCATCGAAACCGCGCAACAGGAAACCGCTCATCAGGAGGCGGCGCGCATCGAGGCGGCACGCCGCGAAGCCGAGCGGCAGGAGGCCGAAAGGCAGGAGGCGGCACGACAGGCCGCACAACTGGAGGCGCAGCGCAAGGAGGAAGCCGCGCGCCGGGAAGCGGCGCGCGTCGAGGCGGCCCGGCTGGAGGCGGCCCGGCTGGAGGCGGCCCGGTTGGAGGCGGCCCGGCGGGAAGCCGAACGCTTGGCGGCAGCCGCGCAGGCGGAAGCCCGGCGCCAGGAGGCGGCACGCGTCGAGGCTGAACGTCAGGAGTCAGCTCGCCAGGAAGCAGCACGCGTCGAGGCGGCAAAAGTCGAGGCGGCAAAAGTCGAGGCTGCCCGGCAGCGGGAAGCCGAGCGCCAGGAAATTGCACGCCGCGAAGCAGAACGACAGGAAGCCATCCACCAGGAAACGATTCGCCAGGAGGCATTGCGCGCCGAGGCGGAACGACAGGAAGCAGCGCGACTGGCGACGGCGCAGGCAGCAGCCCAGGCGGAAGCGCGACGCCAGGAAGCCGCCCGCCAGGAAGCCGCCCGCCAGGAATCTGCTCGACAAGAAGCCGCCCGTCAGGAGGCGCTGCGGGTCGAGGCTGCGCGTCAGGAGGCATTGCGAGCCGAAGCGGCAAGGGTGGAGGCGGCAAGAGCGGAAGCGCAACGACAGGAAGCATTGCGCGTCGCGGCCGCACGCCTCGCGGAACTGGAAGAGGAAGCGCGGCGGGAAGCGCGCCTGCGCGCCATCGGACGACAGCTCGACGAAGAGGCGGCGCGGCGTGAAGCGGCGGAGGTGGCCGCAGCGCAGGCGAATCCCACGCTGCCGCTGTCCTTGAGCACCGCGCGTCGGGTCAGGCTGTGGGGACGCACGGACGCCAACGAAGAACTCGTCAGGTATGCCGAGGCATGCGCGCGCAAGATCCAGCTCAACACGCCTGCCGAGACGGTACGCGAACTGGCCAGGCGCCCGCACACCGATCCGATGGTGACGATGGCCATCCGCAGCGACGGCTCGGTGGAAATCGTGACCTTCGTCACGTCCAGCGGCGTGCCGGAAATCGACGAGGCGATACGCCGCATCGTGCAGAACCACGCGCCCTATCAGGCGTTCCCGCCGGCGCTGGTCCGCAACTACGACGTGATCGAAATTCGCCGCACCTGGTACTTCGACGCGGCCATCCGCCTCTACTGATCCCGCAGGCAGGCCCGCAGGCCCGCCGCAATCGCAGCGGCCTGGCTCCGGAAGACTGCGGGATCGCGCAAGTGCGCCTCCTCGGCGGGATTGACCACCACACCCGCTTCGATGAGGATGGCCGGGCTGTTGGCAGTATTGAGGACCGCCAGCGCGTCGCGTGCGAAGATCCCGCGCTGCCAGTCGACCACCGGGCGTCCCTCGCCGAACACCGGGTCGGCGTGGTAATGCGAGGGCGCAAAGCCGGCCTCGATCATTCGGTCGGCCACGTGGCGGGCGCAGGCGATGCTGGCCGCGGCAGCCCGATTCTGCCGCGACACCCAGAGCGAAAAACCGGCGAAGCGCGCGTCGCGCACGGGCTGGAACTTCGCGCGCGTGGAATCATGATGGATGGATGCAAAGAGGCGTGTGCCGCGTGCTTCGCGGGTACGCGCCGTGAGGGAAGCATGCAGTCCGTCCTCGCCGATGAGGCGGGCCTGCACCCCGTCCTCGCCAAGGACACCGGCGACGGCCTGCGCAAGCTTCCGGTTCAGCTCGAATTCCGAAACGCCGCTGGCGCTGATGACGCCGGGTTCTTCCAGGTAATGGCCGATGTCGAGCGCCACGTCCGGCCCGGCGGCCAGGCAGGCACAGGCCTGTAACGGAAGCAGCAGTGCGAACCTATGCCACATGATGCAGATGGTACGACACCCGACGGGCTGCGTCAGGCGGTGAAGCCAGATTGCGCCTCGAACTAGCCGTCGAGCCCGAATTCCTTGAGCTGCGCCAGCGCCTTCTCGAGTTGCCCGTGGGCGGCGGCAAACTGGCGGCGGGGTCCCGGGCCGCCATAGAACCTGGCCCGCACGGAGCCGTAGAGATCGAGGATGCGCGCAAGTTCGGCGCACAGTTCAAGCACTGCGTCGTTCTTCGCCTCGAGCGGATTCGCCAGCGCCTCCGCCTTCGCCCGCTGGCACAAGGCCGAAAGGTGGTCCAGCACGGGATCGTCGATGACGGCCACCGGATTCGCCGCGCCCGCAAGACTGCCGATCACGACAGGGCCATCGTTGGCAAGCAACCGCAACTCGTTGTTCACGACCGCACAGGACATGTCCGCTCCAATTCGAATGACAGGGGCGCCGGGGCCGGCACCGAAAATTCACGCCAGGAGCATTTTCGCCGCGAACCCGAAGCCCCCGGATGTTGTCGGAATATTGCGACAAAACCATCCTGCAATTAGGGCAAGCTGGGGGGCGTTCGTGGCCGATTTCCGGTCGATCAGACCCGGCCATTGTGCGAAACTGGCGAATCCGAGGTACGTCGCCGTGGAGAGTCATGACATGACGCAACCCATTGCCACCGCAATCGCGGGCAGCCTGCCCAAACCCGCCTGGCTCGCCCAGCCGGAAAAGCTCTGGGCGCCCTGGCAGCTTTCCGGCGAATCGCTCGAACAGGCCAAGGCCGACGCCATGCGCCTCGCGGTCGACGACCAGTTGCGGGCGGGAATCACCGTCATCGGCGACGGCGAGCAGACGCGTCAGCACTTCGTGACGACGTTCATCGAACACCTCGACGGCGTCGATTTCGTTCATCGCAAAACCGTGCGCATTCGCGATCGCTACGACGCCGATGTGCCGACGGTTGCCGGACCGGTGTCGCGCAAGCGTCCGGTGTTCGTCGACGATGCCCGGCGCCTGCGCCTCCTCACCGACAAGCCGATCAAGTTCACGCTGCCGGGCCCGATGACCATGATCGACACGCTGTACGACGCCCACTACGGCAGCCGCGAGAAGCTCGCCTGGGCGTTCGCCGAGATCCTCAACCAGGAAGCGCATGAACTCGCAGCAGCAGGCGTCGACGTCGTCCAGTTCGACGAGCCGGCCTTCAACGTCTTCTTCGACGAGGTGCGCGACTGGGGCATCAACACGCTCGAACGCGCGGCCGCCGGCCTGCCGTGCAAGACGGCCGTGCACATCTGCTACGGCTACGGCATCGAGGCCAACATCAAGTGGAAGGAAGGACTCGGCGCCGAATGGCGGCAGTACGAGCAGACGTTTCCGCTGCTGGCGAGGAGCCGCATCCACCAGGTCAGCCTCGAATGCCACAACTCGCACGTGCCGATCGAACTGATCGGCCTGCTTGCCGGCAAGGACGTGATGGTCGGCGCCATCGACGTCGCCACGAACCGCATCGAGACGCCCGAGGAAGTAGCGGCCACCCTGCGCAAAGCCTTGCAGTGGGTCAAGCCGCACCAACTGATCGGCTGCACGAACTGCGGCATGGTGCCCCTGCCCCGCGCCGTCGCCCGCGGCAAGCTCACCGCGCTGGCAGCGGGTGCGGCCATCGTACGGAACGAACTGGGCTGGGCCTGAGGCCGGACCACCGCGTGCAACGACTGCGCGCCTGACGACACGGTCGTTCTGACGACGGGAGCTTTGCCCCATAATGCGCACCCATGTCGCAGCCAAAGCATCCTTCCTATCGCTCGATTGCGGTCGCTGCCTGCTTCGGCACCTTCCTCGAGTGGTACGACTTTCTTACTTTCGGCAGTCTGGCAACGATCTTCGGCACGCTGTTCTTCCCGTCCGACGATCCGGTCGCCGGCCTCCTGGCCAGCCTGGCGACGTTCGGCATCGGCATGGTCATCCGTCCGGTCGGCGCCGCGGTGTTCGGCTCCATCGGCGACCGGCGCGGCCGCCGCTTCTCGTTCATCGCCACGATCGCATTGATGGGCGGCGCCACCTTCGCGGTCGGGCTCCTGCCGACACACGCGCAGGCCGGCCTTGCGGCGCCACTGCTGCTGGTGGCGGTGCGCATGTTGCAGGGGCTCGCCATGGGCGGCGAGATCGGCGGCGCCATCGTCTATCTGACCGAACATGCGCCGCCGGCCAAGCGCGGCCTCTACACGAGCATCCTGCAGTTGATGGGACCGCTCGGCGTCATGGCCTCGACCATGCAGATCACGCTGCTGCAGTCGCATCTGAGCCACGAGGACTTCCTTGACTGGGGCTGGCGCGTGCCCTTCCTCGTGTCCATCGTGCTGCTCGCCGTTTCCCTCAAGAGTCGCATGGCGCTGCACGAGTCGCCCGTATTCCTCGAACTGCGCGCGAAGAACCGCCTCGCCGCCGCGCCCCTGCGCGACTGCCTGCGCGACCCCTTCACGCGCCAGCGCATGATCGTCCTCTTCTGCTGCATCTCGGCCGGCGGTTCGCTGCTCTTCTTCTCGTCGCAGGTCTATGCCGGCGTATTCATGAAGACGGTGGCGGGCGTCGATCCGGTCGTGGCCGGCCATCTGACGCTGATCGCCACGCTCGCGCTGTTTCCGCTCACCATCATCTGCGGCGGCCTCTCGGATCGCATCGGCCGTCGCCCCGTCCTGCTTGCGGGCTTGCTGCTCGGCGCGGTCGGTCTGTTCCCCGTCTTTGCCGGCCTGCGCGATTTCGCGGCCGAGCCGGCATCGCTCGTCGCGCTCCTGCTCGTGCCGATCCTCGCCGTCGCCATGATCACCGGACCGCAGACCGCGGCCGTCGCCGAACTGTTCCCGGCGCGCAGCCGCTATTCGGCGGTCGCCCTGCCGCACAACCTCGCGGCCGGCTGGATCGGCGGCATGTCGCCGTTCATGGTCACCTGGATCGGACGCCAGTTCGGCGATCCGCTCGCCGGCATGCTGTATCCGGTCGTGCTGCTCGGCCTCGGCGCCGCCATCGCGTGGCGCTTCCTGCCGGAAACGCGCGGGCGCGACCTGAACGACTGAGTTGCCTGTCAGCACGGCGTACCACGAGGACTGACTCTGCCAGCTGCAGCATGGCATCATGCGTGCATGATCGCGGCAGCACGAACTCCCCGTTATATCGCCGGCGTCATTGCACTGGCCTGCCTCGCAGCGATGCGCCTGGCGCACGCCGCCGAGCCGACCGATCCCGCGACCCGCGTCGTCATCGAAGCCAAGCCGCTGTCGGAAATCGACGAGCGCCGCTACTCGACCGCGGCCAAGTCGATCTATGGCCGCGAGGAACTCGACCGCCACGGCGACAGCTCGGTCACCGAAGTGCTCAAGCGCCTGCCCGGCGTCACCGTCTCGGGCACGCCGGGCCGTGGCGGCGACGTGCGCATGCGCGGCCTGGGCAAGGGCTATACGCTCCTGCTCCTGAACGGCGAGCCGATTCCGCCGGGCTTCTCGCTCGACGATCTCGCGCCGGACCAGGTCGAACGCATCGAGGTCACCGCCGCGCCGGTGGCCGAGCAGAGCGCGCGCGCCATTGCCGGCACGATCAACATCGTCTTGCGCGAAGCGATGAAGAAGACGAACAGCGAGGCGCGCCTCGAACTGGGCGACACCGACGGGCGCCTGCAGCCGGGCGTATTCCTGCAGCGCAACGACCACGCGGACGCGCTGACCTACAACCTCTCCGCCAACGTCAATCACCGCGACCTGACCAGCGAGTCGACGACGCGCACGGCCGCCGTCGACACCACGATCGGCGCGCCGACGCTGCAGCAATCTCAGCGCGACACCGGCACCTCGATTTCGGATCGCGTCCATCTCGGCGGCCGCTTCGACTGGAATCTCGACGGCGGCGACAAGCTGCTCCTGCAGCCCTTTGTCTTCCAGATGCGTAACCACGGCGACGGCGCGTCGACATTGGAGCAGGCGCTGGGCGCGGGTTCCGCGCCCTACGCCACGGCGCAGTCACACAGCGAGGGCAACGGCCGCTATGCGCGTATCATGGCCGAACTGCGCCGGGCGCTGGAGGACGGTGCCCGCCTGGAGCTGCGCGCCAACGCCGGCCAGTGGGCCGGACACAGCACGTCGACGCGCGACCTGTTCGACGCCGCCGGCGCACCGACCCACACGATCTCGAACGAATCCGACGTACGCGACACGACCGTCGGCACCAGCGGCAAGTTCTCTCGCGGCTGGCAGCAGGACCACCGCATCGCCGCCGGCTGGGAGGTCGAGTTCCGGCAGCGCCGCGAGGCGCCGACGATCATCGAGGACGGGGCCAACGTCCTCGGCGCCTACGGCGATCACACGGATGCCAACAGCCGCCGACTCGCCCTCTACGCGCAGGACGAATGGGACGTGACGCCGCAATGGGCGCTCTACGGCGGCCTGCGCGGCGAGACGATCCGCATCGGCGCGGATGCCGGCGGGCGCGCCATCGCCAACACCGGCACCGTCGTCAGCCCACTGGTGCACACCGTCTGGCGCTTCACGCCCGAGGCACGCGACCAGGTGCGCATGTCGCTCACGCGCAGCTACCGCTCGCCCTACTTGTCCGACCTCACTTCGACGCCGGGCATCTCGCCCAACTATCCGGTGTCGGGTACCAACACGCCCACGGATGCCGACGCCGTCGGCAATCCCGACCTCAAGCCGGAACTCGCATGGGGACTCGACCTCGCGCTCGAACACTATCTCGGCAACGGCGGCATCCTGAGTGCAAGCGTCTTCCACCGCAACATCGACAACGTCGTGCGCAATGTCACCGCACTGCAGACCGTCGACTGGTCCACGCAGCCGCGCTGGGTGTCGATGCCGCGCAACCTCGGCAACGCCGTCAGCCAGGGCATCGAACTGGAAGCGAAGTTCCGCCTCGACGAATGGCTGGCCGGCGCGCCGCCGATCGACCTGCGCCTGAACTACAGCCGCTACTGGTCGAAGGTGAGTACGGTGCCCGGCCCGGACAACCGCCTCGACCAGCAGCCGAAGCAGACCGCGAACGTCGGCGCCGACTATCGCTTCGCGAGCCTGCCGCTTGCCGTCGGCGGCAGCCTGAACTGGACGCCCGCCTACGCGGTGCGCCAGACCGAATCGCAGTTCTACTACCAGGGCGTGAAGCGCGTGGTGGATATCTATGCGCTGTGGAAGATCGCGCCGGACACGCGGCTGCGCTTCTCCGTATCCAATTGCCTGCATCAGGATTACCAGACCGCGACGCGCGAACTGTTCGGCGGCACCGACCAGACCGCGACAACCGTCCGCACCACCTACCCGAATTTCGCCGCGCGGCTCGAAATCGGTTTCTGAGAAGAAGAGTCAGCCCCGGTGGTACGCCGTGCGGCTAGGCCAGCGTGCGGCGGATGCCCGCGGCAAGGATGGCGGGATCCTCGGCGCCGACGATGATCTCGCGGCCGCCGACGATGAAGGTCGGCACCATGTTGATGCCCTTCTTCACGACGTCGGCCGCGTCGGCCGTCACCTCGGCCTTCAACTCGTCGGACGCGAGAAAGGCGGAGGCTGCCGCGGCATCGTGGCCGCACTCGCCGGCAATGCGCACCAGCGTGGCGACGTCGCCCAGATGCTCGCCGCGCTGGAAGTTGCCGACGAACAGGCGCTCGACCAGCGGCGCCGCGTCGCCCTGCCGCTGCGCCCAGGCCGCCAGGCGATGCGCGTTGAACGTGTTGGCGCGCAGCGCGATCTTCTCGAACGCGTATTCGACGCCATAGGGCCGCCCCGCCGCGCGCACGCGCTCGAAGATGGTCTCAACCCTGTCGCGGCCGCCGAACTTGCGCTCCAGGAACGGCATGTAGGGCTCGCCTTCGGGCGGCGTATCGGGATTGAGGAAGAACGCGCGCCACGTCGGCCGAACCTCGAAATCCGGCCGCTCGGCGCGGATCATCCCCACGGCAGTCTTCAGGCGCGCAATGCCGAGGAAGCACCACGGGCAGACGAAGTCGGATGCAATCTCGATGGTAAGCATCGTCCGCTCAGCCGCGCTGTCGGGCAACGGCAACGCGCCCGCCCGTGCCACACGCAAAATAGAATGCGCCCATGAAATCTGCCCTCCTGAACCACCGCACCACGCGCGTCCTTCTCATCGCCATCCTACTCCTCGCGGCCTGCGGCGGCGGGGGCGGCGGCAGCGGCACAACGTCCTCGTCCGGCGGCTCGCCGGGCATCAGCACTTCGTCGTCCTCATCGAGCAGCGGCGTATCGTCTTCGAGCAGCGGCGGCACGCCCATCACCGTGTCGCCGGAAGATGCCTGCGGCATCGCCGACTTCGGCACCACCATGCTGGCCGCCGTGAATGCCGCGCGCGCCACGGGGCGCAATTGCGGCACCACGTGGTATGCGGCCGCCCCCGCGCTCGCCTGGAACGCGCAGCTGGCGCAGGCCGCCGCCGCGCATTCCCACGACATGGCGAACAACAACTACTTCTCGCACACGGGCCTGAACGGCAGCACGCCGGTCGATCGCATCGCCGCCACCGGCTATCTCGGCAGCGCGTGGGCCGAGAACATCTACGGCGGCCCGAGCGACATCGCCACGGTGATGACGGGCTGGCTGGCGAGCGAAGGACACTGCGTCGACATCATGACCGCCGCGCTCAAGGACTTCGGCGCCGCCTGCGCGACGAACGCCTCTTCCACCTACCGCAACTACTGGACGCAGGACTTCGCCAGCCCGCGCTGAAACGGCGCGCCGATGGCGAAGTCAGAATTCAGTTGGTGAAGATGCCCCAGACGGCAAGCGTCTTGCCGGCTGCATTGGCCGCAACGCGCGGCACCGGGAAGGCCATGGCGCCATCCATGCTCGTCGGGCTGACCAGCGTGCGGGCACCCCAGCCCGTGTCGGCCAGGTAGCGGATGCTGTCGACCGTGACGACGTTCGTCGGCGTCTGCTGCCACTGGTACCAGATGATGCTGGCATTGCCGGCGGCGTCGAGCGCCAGGCGCGGATCAAAGACGTTGCCGGCGGAGTTGTCGGCAAACACGTGCGGCGAGGCATCCCAGCCGACACCGGCGACGTAGCGGCTGGCACTGCCGACGGCACCGCCGATCAGCGGCTGCTCCTGCCAGACGGCGAAGGCATTGCCGAGCCCGTCGAAGGCGACCTGCGGGAAGCGGAATCCGGAAGTGAGGCTGGTCGCGATCGGTGCCGAAGTCTGCCAATGCCCGCCGGTAAACATCGCCGCATGCACTGCCGACACGAGCGAGGATCCGTTCTGCACGAAGAGGACCATCCCGTTGCCGTTGGCGTCGACGGCCACCGCATCGTAGGCATCGACCCAGAAGGTGTTGGTGGACGTGATCGCGTTCAAGCGCGTCGGCGTACCCAGCACGCCGGCCGCCGTGACGGTGCGCCCCCAGATGTCGGCCGGCCCGTTCGAGGTCGAGCCGTCGTCCTGCTCAAGCTGCCATACCAGCAGGCCCTGCCCTGTCGCATTCAAGGCGACGCGGGAATCGCGCACGCTGTTGACGCCGTCGCTGATCAGCACCGGCGCCGACCACTGCATCTGGCCGCCGCTCGCGGCGAAGAAGGCGGCCCATGCGTCGAAATGGTTGACCCGGCCGTCGCCCTGGATCCACGTGACCACGGCATCTCCGGCATTGTCGACCGCCAGGACCGGTGGACGCACGTCGGCCGCCGGGTTCTGCGCCGAGATCTGGACAGGCGTGGACCAGTTCCTGGTCGAGGCCGCATAGCGGCTGCCCCAGATCGTTGCACGCGCGTTCTGGTACTGCATCCACACCAGCAGGGCATTGCCCGAGCCATCGAACGCGACCTTCGGGTCGCTGGCATCGCCGGCCGTGCTCACGTTCACCGTGACGGGTGCCGTGTCACCATTGTCGAGGAAGCGGGTTCGTATCACGTAGTTGCCGCCCACCTTTTCGGACCAGGCGATCAGGCCGACGCCGGCGCTGCTGACGGCCACGTCGGGGTCGTAGGCCACGTCGGCGTCCTGCGCCGACCAGCCGGCCGCCGTCATGCCGCTTGCCACGCTGGCCACCGGCGCCTGCAGGATCAGCGAGCCGGTGAGCGAATCGGTCACCACCACGTCCGTGCCCGTGCTGCTGACGGTGATGCCGTCGAGCAGGGCATCCATGCCCGTGTGATCCGGCGCGAACGCGGTCGTGATCGGATCGGCACTGGCCAGCGAAAACGCCGCCAGCAGGGGATTGAGGGAACCCTGGACATCGGCAACGGCGGCAGGCAGCGCCGCCGCCACCGTGGCAAAGTCGGAAGCCGTGCCGCCATACACCGCGTCGAGCGCGACAGTCTTCGCGGCTGCCATCACGACGACCTGCGTCAGGGGCGTGATGTTGGCCGTGCCGCCGGCAGTCGCAAACGAATAGAGCGTCTGCACCTGATTGTTGACCGTCCACAGCGCCTTCAGCATGAACGGCGCGGTCAGCCCGGCCAGCGGGAACGTGAAGCGGCCGTCGGTCGTGTCGACCTCGCGTTCGTGCCCCGCGGCATCCTTCAGGAATATCTGCCCCGAGATCGCCGCACCCGAAGCCGCCACGCCGGAGAGCGACGTGGCGCCGCCCTGCGTGGCGCCTCCTCCGGAACCGCCGCCCCCGCAACCGCCGATCAATGCCAACGCCATGATGGCAAGGAGAGTGTTGAACCGTTTCATCGCTTCACCCCCTGAGTCGATTGTCGGCAGCAGCCGGCCGCTGCATCGGGCCGGCCATTGTCATCAGCATAGTCAGATCCGGCTGCGTTGCATGTCCATTCATCAGCGCGGATTCGCCGTCCATCGACCCGGCGGAATTGCCGCGCAACGGATTTGGCGTCAGAATCTCCGACACATCGAAGAACCCGGGCGCCCATCGTGTCAATCCGTGCCAATCCCCGCCTCCTGATCGCAACACTTCTCTGGCCCGCCGCCGCGCTCGCGGCCGCCTCCGCCGTGGCCGAGGAAAGCGTCGTCGCGTATCGATGCCCACCGCGCATCACGACGGCGCAGACGCTGGCCGCGCCGGTGCCGGAATGGCGCCCGTCGGTGGATTACTCGTTCGCAGCCGCCGGGAAAACCGCGCACACGAGCGAACACCCCCTCGACTCGGTCATGTTCTTCGAGGGCCAGCCCGAGGACGGCGCCTCGCTCGTCCCCGACAACGAGAGCGAGGCGACGGGGAACGTATGGGATGCACGCTGGGACTTCACCAGGTCGGAGACGATCTGGTTCGCCTGCACCTATCGGCAGACGACAGTGCTGCTGTCCCGGCAACTGCCGGCCGGCATCCGGAGCTGCTTCGCGCGCTTCGACAACGCTGCGGGGCTCACCGTACGCAAGGTCTGGTGCGAGCGATGAACGCGGCCCAAGTACGAGCCGGCCGCGCGTTGCGCACGGCGTACCACGGGGGCTGACTTTTGCCTGGCGCAGTGCGCGCAAAAAAGAACCGCCATCCGCGCGATGCGAATGGCGGCGTCACGGAGACCCCGCACATGCAGCAGGTAACCGCTCAGGCCGCGGCCGAGACGGTGGAAGACCGTTGGTGGTGGCCGACGATGCCGTAGGCCTGGGCGAGCTTCATGACCTGCAGCATCAGTTGCGCGTCGCTGGTCGACGTGGTGCCGCTGTCAGTTGAAGTGCCCGAGCTCGCCGACGTCGTCGCCGGCACGGCGGTCGAAGACGAAGTCGACTGATTGTAGGCGATCGCTTCCTGGAAGCTCACCCTGCCGTCGCCGTTGGTGTCGGCAACGCTGAAGTTGGCGATGATCTTCGAGAGCAGCGCCGCGCGATTGCTGTCGGTGCTGCCGATCTGGTCGAGCCGGTTTTGCAGTTCGTCCTTGGTGAGGCCGGCGGCGGGCATCGCGCGGTTCATGCGCGCGCTCTGGAACTGGCTTTCGAGCGCCGAGGCCAGCTTCTTGATGCCGGAGGTCATTTCGTCCTG
>DATJQH010000034.1:0-8282 GCA_035505955.1 Rhodocyclaceae bacterium | reverse complement strand
TTGGAAGCGTAGTCGGTGATCTCGGCCAGTGGCACTTCGCCCGCAATCGCCACCGAACCGTGGCCGCGCGGCGTGGTGCCAGTGACGTGGCCGCGGCGCGACGACAGGTCGCCGGCGATGTCGCCCATCGCATTCTCGGGCACGACGATCTCGACGTTGACGATCGGCTCGAGGATGATCGGACTGGCGCCCTGGATAGCGGCGATGGTGGCCTTGCGGCCGGCCGTGACGAATGCCACTTCCTTGCCGTCCACCGGATGCGTCTTGCCATCATAGACGATGACGCGGACATCCTCGACCGGATAGCCGGCGACGACACCGTCGGCCAACGCCTGTTGCACGCCCTTCTCGACCGCCGGCATGAAGACGCCCGGGATCACGCCGCCCTTGACCTGGTCGACGAACTCGAAACCCGCGCCGCGCTCGAGCGGCTCGATCTTCAGATACACCTCGCCGAACTGGCCGGCGCCACCACTCTGCTTCTTGTGCCGGCAGTGGCCTTCGGCGTTCTTCGTGATGGTCTCGCGGTAGGGGATGCGCGGCGGCTTGGTGTCCAACTCCATCTTGTATTGCGTCGCCATCTTGTCAAGCTTGTAGCGCAGATGCATCTCGCCCAGGCCGCGAATGACCGTCTCGTGCGTGGTCGGATGGCGCTCGACGCTGAAGCAGGGATCTTCCATCTCGAGCTTGCGCAGGATTTCAAACAGGCGCTGCTCGTCGCCCTTCTTCCTGGTCTCGACTGCGAGGCCCTGCATGGGATGCGGGAACTCGAGCGGCTTCAAGTGGATATGGTCCTCGTCGTGCGAGTCGTGCAGCACGGCGCCGAACTCTATCTCCTCGATCTTGGCCACGGCGCCGATGTCGCCCGGCACCAACTCGTCGACCTCGACGTAGTCCTTGCCCTGCAGCTGATAGAGGTGGCCTGTCTTGAACGGCTTCTTGCCGTCGCCGACGAAGAGCTGCGAGTCCTTGCGCACCGTGCCCTGATGCACGCGGAAGACACCGACCTTGCCCATGTAGGGATCGGCGATGACCTTGAAGACGTGCGCCAGCACGTGCTTCTTGGCGTCGGGCTCGGCGTGGAAGGCCTCGGCGTCCTTGTCGCCGGGTTCGCCCTTATAGAACGGCGGCGCATTGCCTTCCGCCGGGTTCGGCGCCAGGGTCGCCAGCGCGTGCAGCAGGTGATCGAGGCCCGCGCCCGTCTTCGCCGAGGTGAACAGGATGGGCACGAGATGCCCTTCGCGCAGCGCCTTCTCGAAGGGCGCGTGCAGTTCGCCCGCGGAAGGGTCCTTGCCGTCTTCCAGGTAGCGCGCCAGCAGGTCCTCATCTTCCTCGACGAGCTGGTCAATCAGTTCCCGGTGGGCGTGGGCCACAGTATCGAAATCGGCGTCGCCGGATTCATGTTCCAGCACTTCCACGACGTCGGCGCGGTCGTGCGCCGGCAGGTCGAGCAGCTTGCACTCGGCGCCGAAGCGCTCGCGAATGTCGGCGACGATGCCGGGCAGGTCGACGTTGTCGGCATCGATCTTGTTGATCACGATCATGCGCGCGAGGCCGCGCTGCCTGGCTGCGCGCATCATGCGTTCGGTCATCAACTCGACGCCGGTCTGGGCATTCACGACCATGATCGCCGTATCGACGGCGGCCAGCGCCGCGAAGGCCTGGCCGGCGAAGTCGGGGTATCCGGGCGCGTCGACGAGGTGGACATGGACGCCTTCGGCGGCAAAGTTGACCAGCGAGGAGTTGAGCGAGTGGCCTGCGGATCTTTCCTGCGGATCGAAATCGCACACCGTGCTGCCTTTTTCGACTGCACCCTTGGCGGCAGTCGCGCCGGCCTTGAACAGCAGCGCCTCCGCGAGCGTCGTCTTGCCAGAGCCGCCGTGACCTACGAGTGCGACGGCGCGAATGGATTCTGTGGCGTAACTCGCCATGGTGCAGCTCCCCGCTTGTAGTTGGTCATCGGGTCGATTCTACGCCTAACGAAAAGCTACTCGACCGTCACCGACTTCGCGAGGTTCCTCGGCTTGTCGACGTCCGTGCCTCTTGCCGTGGCCGTGTGATAAGCGAGCAGTTGCAGCGGCACGACGTGCAGGATCGGCGACAACGCGCCATAGTGTTCAGGCATGCGGATGACATGGACGCCGGCGCTCGATTCGATGTGGCCGCCAGCATCGGCGAGCACATAGAGTTCGCCGCCGCGCGCGCGCACTTCCATCATGTTGCTCTTGAGCTTTTCCAGCAGGGCGTCGTTGGGTGCGACGGTCACCACCGGCATGGCCTCGGTGACGAGCGCGAGCGGCCCGTGCTTCAACTCGCCGGCCGGATAGGCCTCGGCGTGGATATAGCTGATCTCCTTGAGCTTCAGCGCGCCCTCTAGCGCGATCGGATAGTGCATGCCGCGGCCGAGGAAGAGCGCATTCTCCTTGCGCGCGAACTGCTCGGCCCAGCCGATGATCTGCGGTTCCAGCGCCAGCACCATCTGCACCGCGGCCGGCAGGTGGCGCAGCGTCGTGAGCACTTTCGCTTCGGCCTCGGCCGCAAGCCGCCCGCGCACCTTGGCCAGCACGTTGGCGAGGACGTAGAGCGCGACGAGCTGCGTGCTGAATGCCTTGGTCGACGCAACGCCGATCTCCGCGCCGGCACGGGTAAAGAACTGCATTGCGGTCTCGCGCACCATGGCGCTGGTCGGGACGTTGACCACTGCGAGCGTATGCGCCTGGCCGAGCGACTTCGCGTGCTTCAATGCGGCCAGCGTGTCGGCGGTTTCGCCCGACTGCGAAACAACGATGACGAGCGCGCGCGGATTCGGCACCGACTGGCGATAACGGTATTCGCTGGCGATTTCGACCGACGTGGGGATGCCGGCGATCGATTCGAGCCAGTACTTGGCGGTCACGCCGGCGTAGTAGCTGGTGCCGCAGGCAAGGATCAGCACGCTGTCGATGGTGGCGAAAGCCGCCGGGGCAGCAGCGCCGAACAGGTCTGGATCCAGAGACTCAATGGCTTCCAGGGTGTCTGCGATGGCGCGCGGCTGCTCGAAGATCTCCTTCTGCATGAAGTGGCGATACGGACCCAGTTCGACCGCCGCCGAATGCGCGGTCACGGTACGCACCGGTCGTTCGACGCCCTGGCCATCCCGATCGGTGATCCAGATCCGTCCGAGTTGCAGGTCGACCACGTCGCCGTCTTCTAGATAGACGATTTGGTCGGTCGTGCCCGCCAGTGCCAGCGCATCCGAGGCGAGGAAATTCTCGTCCTGCCCGACGCCGACCACGAGCGGGGAGCCTTCGCGCGCGCCGACGATCCGGTGCGGCTCGTCGCGGCAGAACACCGCGATCGCGTAGGCGCCGCGCAACTCCGCCGCCGCCTTGCGCACGGCTTCAAGCAGGTCGCCGGCATAGACGCTGTCGACCAAGTGGGCGATCACCTCGGTGTCGGTCTGGCTCTCGAAGCGATAGCCGCGCGCCATCAACTGTTCGCGCAGGACGTCGTGGTTTTCGATAATGCCGTTATGTACGAGTGCGATGCGGCCGGCATCGCCGGTCCCGTTCGGGCCGCACGAGAAATGCGGATGGGCGTTGGCTGTGGTCGGCGCGCCGTGGGTGGCCCAGCGCGTGTGCGCGATGCCGGTGTAGGCGGAGAGCGGAGCCGCCTGGCCGTCGAGGTCGGCGACCCGCGACACGGTACGCAAGCGTTGCAGGCCGCCATTCATGTGCATCGCGACGCCACAAGAGTCGTAGCCGCGATACTCGAGGCGACGTAGTCCTTCGACCAGTACTGGAATGATGTTGCGCTTGGCTACCGCGCCGACAATGCCGCACATGACCAACCTCCCTGATTGAGCCGTTTGCGCATGGTAAGCGCGGCGACGGGAAATTGGCTTGCAAGATGCGCAATATGGTGGAATATTATTGCGAGCAATATCTTCGATGAAATATTATTACAATGAACAGAACGCCAATTTCAAATCTTGACGCCATCGATCTTCGCCTTCTGGATACCTTGCAGCGGGATTGCGCGCTGACGAACCAGGCCCTGGCGGAACGCGCACACATCTCGGCGCCCACGTGCCTGAGGCGAATCCGGCGGCTTGTCGCCGACGGCTGGATCGAACGGCAGGTGGCGATCCTGTCGGCCGATCGACTGCCTGGGCTCACGGCGATCGTCGAGGTCACGCTCGATCGGCAGGACGCGGAACGCCAGACGGAATTCGAGGCACGCGTGGCCGCCGAGTCTGCCGTGCAACAATGTTACCGGGTGGCGTCGGGCATCGATTTCGTGCTGATACTGCGCCTGGCCGACATGGATGCCTACCACGCGCTGGTGCATCGCCTGTTCACGGCGACCGCCAACGTGCGCAACCTGCGTGTGTTCTTCTCGGTAAACCGCTCGAAGTTCGAGCCGGCGCTGCCGCTGGTTACGGCTTCTTCGGGGCCTTGAGCGGTCGCACCCAGCCCTGGATGGTCGCCTGCCGCGAACGCGAAATCGTCAGTTCGCCCGCCGGCGCGTTCTGGGTCAAAGTCGTGCCCGCGCCAAGCGTGGCGCCCTTGCCCACGGTCACTGGTGCAACCAGTTGCGTGTCGGAGCCGATGAAGGCGTCGTCCTCGATGACCGTACGGAACTTGTTGGCACCATCGTAGTTGCAGGTGATGGTGCCGGCGCCGATGTTCACCCGGCTTCCCACCGTGGCATCGCCGACGTAGGAGAGATGGTTGGCCTTCGAATGGTCGGCGATGCTGCTGTTCTTCACTTCGACGAAGTTGCCGACATGCACGTCCGTGCCCAGCGTCGTGCCCGGGCGCAGGCGCGCGAACGGGCCGATGATCGACTTCGGTCCGACCGTGGCGTCGTGGATCACACAGTTGGGCAGGATGCGCGCACCGTCGCCGATCGTCACCTTGCCTTCGAAGACGCAATTCACGTCGATGAAGACATCGCGGCCGCAGCTCAGCTCGCCGCGCACGTCGATTCGATCGGGGTCGGCCAGCGTGACGCCTTGCTCCATCAGCGTTTCGGCGATCGTGCGCTGGTGGATGCGTTCCAGCGCGGCGAGTTGAACCTTGCTGTTGACGCCCTCGACTTCCCACACGTGGTCGGGCTGCACGGCCTCGACGGCCATGCCTTCGCCCACCGCGAGCGACACGATGTCGGTCAGGTAGTACTCGCCCTGGGCATTGCTGTTGCCCAGGCCGGGCAACCAGCGCGCCAGCGCGGCCGTGGGCGCCACGAGAATGCCGGTGTTCACTTCATCGATCGCCCGCTCGGCATCGTCGGCATCCTTCTCTTCGACGATGCGGGTGACCTTGCCGCCGACGCGCACGATGCGACCATAGCCGTGGGGATTGGGCAGCCTCACCGTGAGCAATGCCGGCGTACCACCGCGGCTGACTTTCAGCAGCCGTTCCAGCGTCTCCGCGCGAATCAGCGGCACATCGCCGTAGAGCACCAGCGTCGGCGCATCGGGGTCGAGATGCGGCAGCGCCTGCAGGACGGCATGGCCGGTGCCGAGCTGCGGCTCCTGTTTGGCCCACGTGAGATCGTCGGCGGCCAGCGCCTCGCGCACCTGCTCCCCACCATGGCCGTAGACGACGCAGATGCGCGTGGCTGCAAGTTTGCGCGCCGTCGCAAGAACGTGCGCCAGCATGGGCTTGCCGGCGATCGGATGCAGTACCTTGGGCAGGTCGGAGCGCATGCGCTTGCCCTTGCCGGCAGCAAGAATGACGACGTTCATGCTTTCACCTCGGGAGCAGCGAACTCCCCATCAGGAATTCGTCGACCGCCCGGGCGCATTGGCGACCTTCGCGGATTGCCCAGACGACCAGCGACTGGCCGCGGCGGACGTCCCCGGCGGCGAACACCTTTCCGACACTGGTCGCGTACTTCTCGGTATCGGCGGCGGCATTGCCGCGCGCATCCTTGGCGACGCCAAAGGCATCGAGCAGTGTACTCACCGGATTGGTAAAGCCCATGGCGAGGAGCGCAAGGTCGGCCTCGATCGTGAACTCGCTGCCGGGAATCTCGGTCATCTTGCCGCCCTGCCAGTCGAGGCGGACGCAGCGCAAGGCCTTGAGCCGGCCGTTTTCGCCGATGAACTCCTTGGTCGCAATCGACCAATCGCGCGCACAACCTTCGTCGTGCGACGATGAAGTGCGCAGCCTGGTCGGCCAGTAGGGCCACACCAGCGGCTTGTTCTCCGACTCCGGCGGTTTGGGCAGCAGTTCGAACTGGGTGACGGATGCCGCGCCATGCCGGTTCGAGGTACCAACGCAGTCGGAACCGGTGTCGCCGCCACCGATGACGACGACGCGCTTGCCCTTCGCCTGGATGGAATTCTTGGCGCCTCCGCCCACTTCCTTGTTCTGCGGAATCAGGAACTCCAGCGCGAAATGGACACCATCGAGTTCCCGTCCGGGAATCGCCAGGTCGCGCGGCGCTTCCGATCCACCCGCGAGCACTACCGCATCGAACTCCTGCATCACTTTGGCAGCAGGCAACAGCGTGACGGCATCGTTGGCGATACCCTTAGGCAGCCCGTCGAGTTGCGAACCGACGATGGTCTTCGTCACGAACTTGACGCCTTCCGCCGCCATCTGCGCAGTGCGCCAGTCGATCAGGCGCTTGTCGAGCTTGAAGTCGGGAATGCCAAAGCGCAGCAGGCCGCCGATCCTTTCGTTCTTCTCAAAGACGATGACGGCATGGCCCGCGCGCGCGAGTTGCTGCGCGCAGGCGAGACCCGCCGGTCCGGAACCTATGACAGCAACCTTGCGGCCCGTCTGCACGGCAGCGGGCTGCGGCACCACCCACCCGTTCTCGCCGGCATGGTCGATGATCGCATGCTCCAACGACTTGATGCCGACTGGCTCGGCGTTGATGCCGAGCGTGCACGCCGCCTCGCAGGGCGCGGGACAGATCCGCCCCGTCATTTCCGGGAAGTTGTTGGTCGAGTGCAGGATCTCGATCGCCTCGCGCCAGTTTCCCTTGTAGACCGCATCGTTGAAGTCCGGAATGTTGTTATTGACCGGACAGCCGTTGTTGCAGAAGGGGATGCCGCAATCCATGCAGCGCGCGCCCTGAACCTTGGCCTTGTCGTCGGACAAACGCGAAACGAACTCCCCGTAGTTGCGCAGCCGCTGCTCGACCGGCGCGTAGGCTTCCGCCTGACGCTGAAACTCCAGAAACCCGGTAGGCTTGCCCATCACGCTGCCTTTCGATCCTGAGTCGCGGCCATTTCTTTCAAGGCGCGACGATATTCGTTCGGAAACACCTTGACGAACCGGGCGCGGAAGCGCGGCCAGTCGCCGAGAACGCGCCGGGCCACTTCGCTGTCCGTTGCCGCCAGATGCTTCTCGATCAGTTCCTTCAATTGAGTCTCGTCGGCAGTAGCTCGGTGCCGCGTGCCGTCGTTCGCCTGCTCGGCGGCCGGCAGAATCTTTTCGAGGGTCACCATGGCGACGTTGCAGCGCTGTTCGAAGGTGCCGTCTTCATCGAGCACATAAGCGATGCCGCCGGACATGCCGGCAGCAAAGTTGCGGCCGGTGGCGCCCAATACGACGACCGTGCCGCCGGTCATGTACTCGCAACCATGGTCGCCGGTGCCCTCGACAACGGCCGTGGCACCCGAGTTGCGCACGCAGAACCGCTCGCCAGCGACGCCAAGGAAGAACACTTCTCCCTCAGTTGCCCCGTAGAGGACGGTGTTGCCGACGATGATGTTCTCGCTTGGCTTGCCCTCGAACTCCTTGGGCGGGCGGGCGATGATCCGGCCACCCGACAAACCCTTGCCGACGTAGTCGTTGGCCTCACCGGTGAGGTCGAGCGTAATGCCGCGCGCCAGGAAGGCACCGAAACTCTGTCCGGCGGTGCCGCGCATGCGTATGCGGATCGTGTCGTCGGGCAGGCCGGCATGGCCGTAGCGCACGGCCACTTCGTGCGACAGCATCGTGCCGACCGTGCGGTTGACGTTGCGGACCGGAATCTCGATGCTCACCTGCTCGCGATTCAGCAAGGCAGGTTGCGCCATCTCGATCAGCTTGTGGTCCAGCGCCCTCTCCAGGCCATGGTCCTGCGCTTCGCAATGGTGCCTGGCCACGTCGGCAGGCACGGCAGGCATGTGGAAGATGCGCGAGAAGTCGAGCCCCCTAGCCTTCCAGTGCGCGATGCCTTTCTTCGTGTCGAGCAGGTCGGCGCGCCCGATCAGGTCGTCGAACTTGCGGATGCCCAACTGGGCCATCAGTTGCCGCGCCTCTTCGGCGACGAAGAAGAAGTAGTTGATGACATGTTCC
>DATJQH010000033.1:0-2864 GCA_035505955.1 Rhodocyclaceae bacterium | reverse complement strand
TACATCGAGGCGTCGACCAGCGGCACGATCGCCGCGTCGCCCTGGCCGATGCCCGAGGTCTCGATGATGATCAGGTCGAAGCCCGCCACCTTGCAGGCCGCGATCACTTCGGGCAGCGCCGCGGAAATTTCGCTGCCCGTTTCGCGCGTCGCCAGCGAGCGCATGAAGATGTTGGGATGCTCGATCGCGTTCATGCGGATGCGGTCGCCGAGCAGCGCGCCGCCGGTGCGCTTGCGCGAGGGGTCGATCGAAACGATGGCGATCCGCAAACGGTCTTCCTGATCGAGGCGGAAGCGGCGGATCAGTTCGTCGGTGAGGCTCGACTTGCCGGCGCCGCCGGTGCCGGTGATGCCCAGCACGGGCGTCTTGATGCCGGCGGCGCGCGCGAGCAGCGCGGGCACCATCGGCGGCGCCCAGGCGCCGTTCTCCAGCGCGGTGATCACCTGTGCCAGCGCGCGGCGGTTACCGGCCACGAGCGGATCGAGCGAAACGGGCGCCAGGGGCGACAGGTCGCGGTCGGCGCGCGCCACCATGTCGTTGATCATGCCCTGCAGGCCCATCTTCTGGCCGTCGCCGACCGAGTGGATATGGGCGACGCCGCAGGCATGCAGTTCGTCGATCTCCGCCGGCACGATGACGCCGCCGCCACCGCCGAAGACCTGGATATTTTCGCCGCCGCGCTGCTTCAGCAGGTCGACCATGTACTTGAAGAATTCGACGTGGCCGCCCTGGTAGGACGACACGGCGATGCCCTGCACGTCTTCCTGCAGCGCCGCCGTGACGATTTCCTCGACCGAGCGGTTGTGCCCCAGGTGGATCACCTCCGCCCCGGTGCCCTGCAGGATGCGGCGCATGATGTTGATCGAGGCGTCGTGGCCGTCGAAGAGCGAGGCCGCCGTGACGAAGCGCACCTTGTGCTGCGGCTTGTAGGGCGCCATGCGGGCGGCGACGGATAGATCAGTCATGCGCGGCTCCGATCGAAGAGGAAACGATCTTAGGAGTTCCCGCAGCGGTCCGCCATTGCGGACGTTGCCGGAAATAGTGCAAAATCCGCCAAAGTCATCGAGACGGTCAGATTACCTGTTCATCGGTGCTTATTGGGTCAATGACCAAACAGATAGCAAAATCCGCCACGTCATTGCCGCTGCCGCACGCCACGGTGGCGGCTGGTTTCGTTACCGGCATGATGGCGGGCCTGGTTCGCGCCGGCGGCGATCCGGCGCCTTTGCTGGCTGCCGCCGGCGTCGCCGGCAGGACGCTGACCGACCGCTCCGCGCGCATTCCGGTCGACCGCTACGCCGCGCTCTACAACGTCACCACGCGCAACCTCGACGACGAGGCGTTTGCCCTGTTTTCCGCGCCCATGCGCGTGGGCAGTTTCGAGTTCCTGTGCCGCGGACTGGCTTCAGCGCCAACGCTGGGTGAAGCGCTGGATCGCATGGGCCGCTTCCTGCACGTGCTGCTCCCCGACGTAACCGTGGCCACGATCGCGCAGCGGCAGGCAGGCGCAGCCATCCTGACAATCGTGGAGAACCGTCCCCTGGGCAGCCGCGCAGCCGACCCGGCCCGCGTTTTCGCCTTCGAGTGGTTGTTGCGCCTCATCCACGGGCTTGCCTGCTGGCTGGTCGGGCGCGGGCTGGCCCTCGACAGGGTCGCCTTTCCCTATCCACGCCCGCCGCACGTGGACGACTACGCGCTGATCTATACCGAGCACGCGGAGTTCGACGCACCCTGGCTTGCCGCGCAATTCGACGCCGCCCTGCTCGACCTGCCCATCCGGCGCGACGAAGCTGCGGTGAACGTCTTCCTGCAAGGCGCGCCGGGAAAGATCGTGATGCTCTATCGGCGCGACCGCGAACTGGTCCTGCGCGTGCGCGAACTGCTGCGCCGGGCCCTGCCGGAGAACCTTGACCTCGACGGCGTCGCCGCTTCGCTGCACCTGTCGCCGCGCACGCTGCACCGGCGGCTGGCCGACGAAGGCGCGAGCTTTCGCACGGTCAAGGACGCGCTCCGCCGCGACACGGCGCTCGCGCGGCTGGCCAAGAGCGACGATGCCATCGCCGTGATCGCGGCCGAGCTTGGCTACGCGGACATCTCGACTTTCTACCGCGCCTTCATCGACTGGACTGGCATGGCCCCGCGGGACTACCGGCGTCGCCTGGGCGCGCGCGGAAACTGAGGATTGCGCTGCAACAAATTTTGCTCGCGCCGGGGAGGACGCCCCTGTAATATCCACGGCCAGGCTTATCCCGCCATATGCGCAACGAATGCCGAAGCCAGGCATCATCGCGGGAGCCCAATAGCCGCGGCTTCCGGTTGCCGTGGCCACCCAGCGAGAGATATTCAATCAAATCAAAATCCATCGTTTGGGAGAACGGCATGACAGCTTCAGCGCAATACAACGTGGTGGCGGAGACCAAGATCGTGATGGCCGATCCGACGGCGCTCGGCGTCTTCGGCCTGGCCATGGTGACTTTCGTTGCCGCATCGCAAAAACTCGGCCTCACGACGGGCTCGGCCTACATCGTGCCCTGGGCCATGTTCCTGGGTTCGGCAGCGCAGATCTGGGCTTCGACGGTCGACTTCAAGAAGAACAACTATTTCGGCGCCACGGTGCTCGGCGCCTATGGCCTGTTCTGGATGGCGGTCTCGATGCACTGGGCCATCGGCCAAGGCTGGCTCGGCGCGGTCGATCCGGCCAAGGCTGATCCCAGCCAGCTTGCCTATGCCTGCTTCGGCTACTTCATCTTCTCGATCTTCATCATGATCGCGTCGTTCGAGGCCAACAAGGTGTTCGCGGCGATCCTGGTGCTGATCAACATCCTGCTGCCGTCGCTGGGATTTGCGGTTCTCAAGATCGCGCC
>DATJQH010000032.1:0-20269 GCA_035505955.1 Rhodocyclaceae bacterium | reverse complement strand
GCGCGTAGCTCTCGCCCGCCAGCCAGGCATCGATGTGGCGCGCGGCCTTCTTGCCGTGGCCGACGGCGACGGTGACGGTACGCTCCGAGGGCACCATGTCGCCGCCTGCGAAGATGCCCGGATGCCCGGTCATCATGTTGGAGCCGACCTGCACGACACCATCCTTGAAGACAAGTCCGGGCACACCTTCGAGCAAGCCGAGATCGACGTCCTGGCCGAGCGCCAGCACCACCGAATCCGCGGCGAGTTTTTCGAATTCGCCGGTCGGTTGCGGGAAGCCCTTGTCGTCGAGCGCCATCTTCTCGATCGTGATTTCCCCTTCGGCGGCCTGCTTGATCGTCGAGAGCCACTTCACCATCACGCCTTCCTGCAGCGCCTCTTCGATCTCCGAATCGTGCGCCGGTGCCTTCTCGCGCGTGCGGCGATAGACGATGATCGCCTCTTCGGCACCCATGCGCCTGGCGGTGCGCGCGACGTCGATGGCCGTATTGCCGCCGCCGTAGACGACGACGCGCCGGCCGAGCATCGGCTTCTCTTCGCCTTCCATCGAGCGCAGCACGGAGATCGCATCGACGATGCGCGTCGCGTCGGCGGCGGGAATGTAGGCGCGCTTGCCGATGTGCGCGCCGACCGCCAGGAAGGCGGCGTCGAACGCGCCAGCCGTCATTGCGTCGCCGATGTTCGAGATCTTCGTGCCGAGCCGCAACGTCACGCCGAGATCGAGGATGCGCTTGACCTCGGCGTCGATCACCTCGCGCGGCAGGCGGTACTTGGGAATGCCGAAGCGCATCATGCCTCCGGCATACGGCCCCGCCTCGTGGATCTCGACCGCGTGGCCGAGCCGCGCCAGGTGGTAGGCCGCGGAGAGGCCGGAAGGCCCGGCGCCGACGACCAGCACGCGCTTGCCGGAGGCGTGGCCCGGCTTCTCGAATGCCCAGCCGCGCTTGATGGCCTCATCGCCGAGGAAGCGTTCGACCGAGTTGATGCCGACGGCCGAATCGATGAACTGCCGGTTGCAGGCGCCCTGGCAAGGGTGGTAACAGACGCGGCCCATGATGGCGGGCAGCGGGTTGTTCTCGGTGAGCGCGCGCCACGCCTTCTCGTAGTCGCCGCTTTCGGCGTGGAAGAGCCAGGCCTGGATGTTCTCGCCGGCGGGACAGGCGGCGTTGCAAGGCGGCAGCCGGTCGAGGTAGACCGGCCGGAAGGTGCGCCAGGAGCCGGTCTTGTTGGCGAGCGAGGAACCGGGATTGAGCGTAATTGCAAACGGTTTATCCATCACCGAGTCTCCAGCAAACCGTACTTGCGGATGTTGCGATCCGCAATTTCCTGCAGGCGCGCGATCACGTCGGGGTGCGGCGTCTTGCCGAACAGGTGCGCGTAGCGCTTCTGCGGCTTGAGATATTCCTCGACCGGCAGCGGACGGCGTATCGCGACGACTGACTTTATCTCGCCGTGCTCCGCTTCGAAGACCGGGAACATGCCCGTCTCCTTGGCGAGCCGCGCGATCTTGATTGTCTCGTTCGAGGCGGTGCCCCAGCCGAGCGGACACGGCACCAGGATGTGGATGTAGCGCGCGCCCTTGAACTCCATGGCACGACGGACTTTCGCTTCGAGGTCGCGCAGGTCGGCCACGGTCGCGGTGGCGACGTAGGGAATCTCGTGCGCCATGGCGATGGCCGGCACGAACTTGCCCTGACCGAAGACGTTGCCCGGCTCGGGACCGACCGCCATGGTGGTCGCCGTGCGTGCCGCCGGAGGCGTTGCGGACGAACGCTGGATGCCGGTGTTCATGTAGCCGCCGTTGTCGTAACAGATGTAGAGCACGTCATCGTTGCGCTCGAACATGCCTGACAGGCAGCCGAAACCGATGTCCGTCGTGCCGCCGTCGCCGCCCTGCGCGACGACGCGGATGTTGCGCCGCTCGCCCTTATGGCGCTTGACCTTGAGAGCAGCGGCGATGCCGGTAGCGACCGCAGCGGCGTTGCCGAACAGCGAATGGATCCACGGCATCTGCCACGACGTCTCGGGATACGGCGTCGAGAACACTTCGAGGCAGCCCGTGGCGTTGGCGCAGATCAGACGCCCGTTGGTCGCTTCCATCGCCGCGTCGATCGCGTAGCGCGCACCCAGTGCCTCGCCGCAGCCCTGGCAGGCGCGATGGCCCGAGTTGATCGAGTTGTAACGCTTCTGCTGCGACTGTACGCTGCGCTGCTCGGGCGGCAGCAGGCGGTTGCCGACGGTAAAGGTCCCGGTCTGGTAGAACTTGACGGGTTGGAATGACATGTCGCTCTCCTACGCCAGTTTCGCGCCGACGACGCCGATATCGCGCAGGATCGCCTCGGCCGCGGGGCCCGAGCGCCGCTTGGCGCGTTCGCGTTCGAGTTGCTTGTCGACCACGCCGCGATTGAGGTCGAGGAAAGTGACCGGATCGAGGTCGTCCTTCTCGGCCTTGCGGAACAGCGCGTGCAGCGCACTCATGGTGATCGGCCGGCCGCCCAGTCCGGCCACCACGGTGTAGACGTCGATGGGCAGCGCCGACAGCGCCATGCGCACGTTGGTCGACACGATGCCGCCCAGGCCCACCGCGAGGCTCTTCTCCAACACGACGACGCGCTTCGCGTTGGCCAGCGCCTCACGCACCTGCGCGACCGGGAAGGGCCGGAACAGCGTGATGCCCAGAACGCCGATCTTGTGGCCGGCCTCGCGCATCTCGTCGACTGTGTCCTTGATGGTGCCGAGCACCGAGCCCATCGCGACCACCATGGTCGTGGCGTCCTCGGCCCTGTAGGTGTGCACCAGACCGCCCGAGTCGCGGCCGAACACGGACTTGAACTCGGCGGCATAGGCCGGGATCAGCTTCAGCGCTTCCATCTGCTTGGCATGCGCGAGGTAGCGCACTTCCATGAAGGCCTCTGGGCCGACCATGGCGCCGATCGAGACGGGATCGGAAGGATCGAGCACCTGGCGCGGTTCGTACTTCGGCAGGTAGGCGTCGACCTGTTCCTGCGTCGGCATGTCCACGCGCTCGTAGGCGTGCGTGAGGATGAAGCCATCCATGCACACCATCACCGGTAGCGAGAGTTCCTCGGCGAGGCGGAAGGCCTGGATGTGCAGGTCGAGCGCCTCCTGGTTGGTCTCCGCGAAGATCTGCAGCCAGCCGGAATCGCGCTGCGACAGAGCGTCGGTGTGGTCGTTCCAGATGTTGATGGGTGCGCCGATTGCGCGGTTGGCAACGGTCATTACGATCGGCAGTCCGAGCCCCGAGGCGTTGTACACCGCCTCGGCCATGAACAGCAGGCCCTGCGACGCCGTCGCGGTGTAGGTGCGCGCGCCCGCGGCCGAGGAACCGATGGCCACGGACATGGCCGCGAATTCCGATTCGACGTTGATGAACTCGCACGGGGCAAGCGCACCCTCCTTCACGAACTCGCCGAGCGCCTCGACGATGTGGGTCTGCGGAGAGATCGGATAGGCGCAAATCACTTCCGGACGGCAGAGCGCGACGGCTTCGGCGACCGCGCGCGAGCCTTCGGTTTGCTTAAGCATGCGCGGCCTCCATTTCCTTGCGCACGATGTTGAAAGCCTCGGTCGCCGCAGCGACATTGCCGGCTGCGACCTTGCCCGAGAACTTGTCGTTGATCGCCTTGATCACCGACTCCAGTTTCAGCAGGCCCGACACCGCGGCGAAGCCGCCCAGGAGCGGCACGTTGGGCACCGGCCGGCCCACGCAGCGCAACGCGATCTCGGTCGCGGGCACCGTGCACAGCCGTTCGGGCCGGCGATTGCGCACGAGGTCGGCGAGACCCAGTTCCTCGAAGGTCTTGCTGGTGTTGATGAGGATGTAGCCGTCGGGCTTGAGGCCGGAGAAGACGTCGACCTGGTGCAGCAGCGTCGGGTCCTGGATGATCAGCGCGTCGGGCGTCATGATCGGCTCGCGCAGGCGGATCTCCCTGTCGGCAATGCGGCAAAACGCCACCACCGGCGCGCCCGTGCGCTCGGAGCCGAAACTCGGGAAAGCCTGGGCATGGCGCCCTTCGTCGAACGCGGCGATGGACAGCATCTCCGCGGCGGTGACCACGCCCTGGCCGCCACGACCGTGAATACGGACTTGAAACATAACGGCGTCTCCTCGTTCTCACTGCTGATACTACGATCATCACCTTAGCACCGACTATCGCCGGCCGTCTTTGCGTTATCTCAATATTGCGCAATGCGAAGTTGTGTTTTATATTGTGGAAACTGCAGATTCGCTTCGCATACCCGTCGGAGCTAAGCTGCGTACATAAGCGGGCCCGTACGCCTACCCGGCGCGAGGTCTTCGACAACTCTGACAAGAGGAGACACACCATGTCCGATCCCAACGGACCGCTGCCTGCCGACCCCGATCCGCAGGAGACGCGCGAATGGCTCGATGCCCTGGAAGCGGTGATCGAGCAGGAAGGCCCCGAGCGCGCCCACCAATTGATCGAGCAGCTTATCGAACTCGGCCATCGCGCCGGCATCAACATCCCGTACTCGGCCAACACCGACTACATCAACACCATTCCGGCCGACCGGCAGCCGCGTGCGCCCGGCGACTACGCGATCGAGAGCCGCATCCGCGCCTACATCCGCTGGAACGCGCTGGCCATGGTGCTGCGCGCCAACAAGGGCGATTCGAACCTCGGCGGCCACATCGCCAGCTTTGCCTCGGCGGCGACGCTCTACGACGTGGGCTTCCTGCATTTCTGGCACGCGCCGTCGAAAGACCACGGCGGCGACCTCGTGCTGTTCCAGGGCCATTCGGCGCCTGGCATTTACGCGCGCGCCTTCCTGCTCGGCCGCTTCGACGAGCAGAAGCTCGACGGCTTCCGCCAGGAGGTTTCGGGCCGCGGCATTCCTTCTTATCCCCACCCGTGGCTGCTGCCGGACTTCTGGCAGTTCCCGACTGTCTCGATGGGCCTCGGCCCCTTGCAGGCGATCTACCAGGCGCGCTTCATGAAGTACCTGCACGATCGCGGCCTCGCCGACACGAGCAACCGCAAGGTGTGGGCCTTCATCGGCGACGGTGAGATGGACGAGGCAGAATCCGTCGGCGCCATCGGCCTCGCCGGCCGCGAGAAGCTCGACAACCTGGTCTTCGTCGTCAACTGCAACCTGCAGCGCCTCGACGGCCCGGTGCGCGGCAACGGCAAGATCATCCAGGAACTCGAATCGGATTTCCGCGGCGCCGGATGGAACGTCATCAAGGTGATCTGGGGTTCCTACTGGGATCCGCTGCTGGCGCAGGACAAGCATGGCCTGCTCAGGAAACGCATGATGGAATGCGTCGACGGCGACTACCAGACCTTCAAGTCGAAGGACGGCGCCTACGTACGCGAGCACTTCTTCAACACGCCGGAACTCAAGGCCATGGTAGCGACGTGGTCCGACGACGACGTCTGGCGTCTCAACCGCGGCGGCCACGATCCGCACAAGGTCTTCGCGGCATACCAGACGGCGGTGGAGCACAAGGGCCAGCCGACCATCATCCTCGCCAAGACCATCAAGGGCTATGGCATGGGCGAATCGGGCGAGGCGCAGAACATCACCCACCAGCAGAAGAAGATGGGCACGACCTCGCTCAAGGCGTTCCGCGACCGCTTCAAGTTGCCGATCGCCGACGACGACCTCGATAAGCTGCCCTACCTCAAGTTCGCCGACGACTCCCCCGAGCTCAAGTACATGCGCGAGCATCGGCTGAACCTCGGCGGCTATCTGCCGCAGCGCCGCCGCAAAGTCGAGCCGCTGCCAGTGCCGCCGCTGTCCGCCTTCGATGCGCAACTCAAGGCGACCGGCGCCGATCGCGAAATCTCGACCACCATGGCCTTCGTGCGCATCCTCAACACGCTGCTGCGCGACAAGAGCCTGGGCCGCCGCATCGTGCCCATCGTGCCCGACGAATCGCGCACCTTCGGCATGGAGGGCATGTTCCGCCAGTTCGGCATCTGGAACCAGGAAGGCCAGGGCTACGTGCCCGAAGACGCCGACCAGCTGATGTTCTACAAGGAATCCAAGGACGGCCAGATCCTCCAGGAAGGCATCAACGAAGCCGGCGCCATGGCCGACTGGATGGCCGCGGCGACGTCGTATTCGACGCACGGCGTGCAGATGATTCCCTTCTACATCTTCTATTCGATGTTCGGCCTGCAGCGCACCATGGACCTGTGCTGGGCGGCGGGCGACTCGCGCTCGCGCGGTTTCCTGGTGGGCGGTACGGCGGGACGGACGACGCTCAACGGCGAAGGATTGCAGCACGAGGACGGCCACTCGCACATCCTTTCAGCCAATATTCCCAACTGCATTTCCTACGACCCGACCTTCGCCTACGAAGTCGCGGTGATCGTGCAGGACGGCCTGCGCCGCATGGTCGCCGAGCAGGAGGATGTCTTCTACTACCTCACGGTGATGAACGAGAACTACGCGCACCCCGAGATGCCCGCGGGCGCGGAAGCGGACATCCTCAAGGGCATGTACCTGTTCCGACGGGGCACCGAGTCGCAGGCGCCGTGCGTGCAGGTCATGGGGTCGGGATCGATTTTCCGCGAGGCGATCGCTGCCGCCGACATGCTGAAGGACGACTGGGGTGTCGAAGCCGACCTGTGGTCGTGCCCCTCCTTCACCGAGCTGGCGCGCGACGGCCATAATTGCACGCGCCACCATCTGCTGCATCCGGAGGAACCGCCGCGCATCTGCCACGTCACGAAGTGCCTTGCCGGCACGCGCGGACCCGTGGTCGCAGCGACCGACTACGTGCGCCTGTTCGCCGAGCAGATCCGCCCCTTCGTCACGCAGGACGGCCGCCGCTACACGGTGCTCGGCACCGACGGTTTCGGCCGCTCGGACACGCGCGAACAGCTGCGCGCCTTCTTCGAGGTCGACCGCCGCTGGATCGCGGTCGCCGCGTTGCGCGCGCTGGCCGACGATGGCGCGGTTCCCGCCGCGAAGGTCACCGAGGCATTGAGGAAGTACGGCCTCGACCCGAACAAGCCGAATCCGCTGGGGGTCTGATCATGGATATCAAGGTACCCGACATCGGCGACTTCAAGGACGTGCCGGTCATCGAGATCCACGTCAAGCCGGGCGACGCGGTCAACGCCGAAGATCCGCTGGTGACGCTCGAATCCGACAAGGCGACCATGGACGTGCCGAGCTCCGCGTCCGGCGTCGTCAAGGAAGTGAAGGTCAAGATCGGCGACCGGATTTCGGAAGGCAGTGTCGTGGTGGTGCTGGAAGCCGGCGGGCAGGCGGCTGCCGCACCCGCTGACAAACCGCCTGCCGCAGCAGTGCCCGCTCCCGCCGCGATCGCCGCCCCGGTCGCCGCCGTCATGCCCGCTCCTTCCGGCGAGGTCTGCGAACTGCGTCCGAGCGAGGCTGAGCCTACCGTCGCACCGCCTGCGATCGCCATGCCGACGCCAGCGGAAATGCTGGTCGGGGAGAACGGCACCAAGCCGCACGCCAGCCCGTCCGTGCGCGCCTTCGCGCGCGAACTCGGCGTCGATATCGGCAAGGTTCGTGGCAGCGGACCGAAAGGGCGCATCACGCAGGCCGACGTGCAGGCATTCGTGAAGGGCGTGATGGCCGGCGGCGCCTCGCACGGCGTACCACCGGGACTGACTTTTGGCGGGCTCGATCTGCCGCCTTGGCCGCAGGTCGACTTCGCGAAGTTCGGGCCGATCGAGGTCAAGCCGCTGTCGCGCATCAAGAAGATCTCCGGCCCCAACCTTGCGCGGAACTGGGTGATGATCCCGGCCGTCACCTACCACGAGGATGCCGACATCACCGAGTTGGAGGCCTTCCGCGTCCAGCTCAACAAGGAGAACGAGAAGTCCGGCATCAAGCTGACCATGCTGGCCTTCATCATCAAGGCAGCGGTGGCGGCGCTGAAGCGCTACCCCGATCTGAACAGCTCGCTCGACGGCGAGAACCAAGTTTACAAGAACTACTGGCACATCGGCTTCGCCGCCGACACGCCGAACGGCCTGATGGTGCCAGTGTTGAAGAACGCCGACCAGAAAGGCATCTTCGACATCGCTCGCGAAACGTCGGAACTGGCCGCGAAGGCGCGCGAAGGCAAGCTTGGCCCGACCGAGATGCAGGGCGCGACGTTCACCATCTCGTCGGTCGGCGGCATCGGCGGCACGGCGTTCTCGCCGATCGTCAATGCGCCCGAAGTGGCGATCCTCGGCGTATCGAAATCGAGCATGAAGCCGGTGTGGGACGGCAAGCAGTTCGTGCCGCGCCTGATGCTGCCGCTGTCGCTGTCGGCCGACCATCGCGTCATCGACGGCGCGCTGGCGACGCGCTTCAACGCCGCGCTGGCGGGTATGCTGACCGACTTCCGGAGGGTATTGCTGTGAGCGATGCGGACATCACCACCGACCTCGTAGTCCTCGGCGCCGGCCCCGGCGGCTATTCGGCCGCCTTCCGCGCCGCCGACCTCGGCCTGAAGACCGTGCTGGTGGAACGCTACGCGACGCTCGGCGGCGTCTGCCTCAACGTCGGCTGCATTCCCTCCAAGGCGCTCCTGCACGTCGCCGCGGTGATGGAAGAGGCGGCGCACGCGACGGACTTCGGCGTGACGTTCGCGTCCCCGCAGCTCGACATCGACCGGCTGCGCGGATACAAGGAGAAGGTCGTCGGCAAGCTCACCACCGGCCTCGCCGGGATGGCGAAGGCGCGCAAGGTTCAGGTCGTACAGGGCGTCGGCCAGTTCGTCGATCCGCACCAACTCGCCGTCGAAACGGCCGAAGGGCGCAAGGTCATTCGCTTCGAGAAGTGCGTCATCGCCGCCGGCTCGCAGGCCGTGCATCTGCCGTTCCTGCCCGATGATCCGCGCATCGTCGATTCCACCGGCGCACTCGAACTGCGCCAGGTGCCGAAACGGATGCTGGTTATCGGCGGCGGCATCATCGGCCTGGAAATGGCCACCGTGTATTCCACGTTGGGCGCGAAAGTCGATGTCGTCGAAATGCTCGACGGCCTGATGCAGGGGCCGGACCGCGACCTTGTGAAGATCTGGGAGAAGCAGAACGCGCAACGATTCGACAAGATCATGCTGAAAACGAAGACCGCCGGCGCGGAAGCAAAGCCCGACGGCATCTGGGTGAAGTTCGAAGGCGAGCAGGCACCGGCGGAACCGCAACGTTACGACCTCGTGCTGCAATCGGCCGGGCGCAGCCCGAACGGCCTCAAGATCGGCGCCGACAAGGCCGGCATCGACGTTGGCGAGCGCGGCTTCATTGCCGTCGACAGCCAGATGCGCACCAACGTGCCGCACATCTTCGCCATCGGCGACATCGTCGGCCAACCCATGCTGGCGCACAAGGCGACCCACGAGGGCCATGTCGCGGCCGAAGCGGCCGCCGGCCACAAGAGCCACTTCGACGCCACCGTGATCCCGAACGTCGCTTACACGCATCCGGAAATCGCCTGGGTCGGCGTCGGCGAAGACGAAGCCAGGAAGGCCGGCCGCAAGGTCGAGGTCGCCAGGTTTCCCTGGGCGGCATCCGGCCGCGCCATCGCCAACGGCGCCGACTACGGCCTCACCAAATTGATCTTCGACGCGGAAACGCATCGCATCGTCGGCGGCGCCATCGTCGGCCCTTGCGCCGGAGATATCATCGGTGAAATCGCGCTGGCCATCGAAATGGGTGCCGACGCGGTCGACATCGGCCGGACCATCCACCCGCATCCGACGCTGGGGGAGACCATCGGCCTCGCTGCCGAGGCCGCCGAGGGCGCCTGCACCGACCTGCCGCCCGCGCGCCGCCGTACCCCCTGACACCTGCAGAGCGCACTTGGCAAACCGTGCGGAAATAGGGGCAAATACCTATACTGC
The DNA here is from genome assembly GCA_035505955.1 of Rhodocyclaceae bacterium. Classification (GTDB taxonomy): domain Bacteria; phylum Pseudomonadota; class Gammaproteobacteria; order Burkholderiales; family Rhodocyclaceae; genus Fen-999. Next base: position 10,410 of record DATJQH010000032.1, on the reverse strand, counting down.
ACGTCAGGACTATTCAGATTGCATGGGATAGTCTATGCTATTAGTTATATTCCCTAAATTACTGCCTTCGCTTGGTCGTAAAGGAGTATTGGGGACAAATAACTAAGTCGCTTACCTCAAGGGAGTTTGTCGTGACCATATCCAAGCGTTTGCTGATCCTGATGTCGGCGGCGGTTGCCGCACTCGTCGTCGTCACGTTCCTCAGCTTGTTCGAAATGGGCAAGGTCTACAAGGCCGCCAATTTCGGCAACGAAAACGTCGTGCCCAGCGTCATCCTGCTGGACAAGGCACTGCTGGAATTCAGCCATGTCCGCGTGCGCACCTATCGCCATGTCCTCAATACGGACGCCAAGACCAAGGGGGAACTTTCCACCAAGATCCACGAGGCCGAAGCCCAGGTGGTGAAGGCGCTCAAGGAATACGAGCCGCTTTGCGTCGATGCCGAAGACCGGCGCCTGCTCGACGCCGAGCGCAGCGCGTTCACGGCCTACATGGGTGGCATACGCGAGGTCCTCGATGCCTCCAACCGCAACTTGCACGACGAGGCGCTTGCCTTGCTGACGAAAGGCGCCGTTGCCGCCGAAGCCACGAACGAGGGCTTGGTCGCGCACATGAAGTTCAACGACGACCTGGGCCAGAAGACCTCGAAGGAAGGGCTCGCCGCCAAGGATTTCGCCACCTGGACCGGCATCATCATCTCCCTGGTGGCAATCCTGGTTGTCGGCGGCCTAGGCCTGCAGATCCGCAGCGGACTTGTTTCCCGCCTTGCCGCGGCCAACGAAATCGCCAGCCGAATCGCCGCTGGCGACCTCTCGTCGCGCGGCACGTCACTTGCCGGCAGCCATGACGAAGTCGGCGAACTCATGACGTCGATGGAGAAGATGCGCCAAGACCTCGCCGACACGGTCGGCCATATCGTCCGCAGCACCGACGAATTGGTCGGCGCGGCCAACCAGCTCTCGTCGTCCGCCCAGCAGGTCTCGGCGAGTTCCGAGAGCCAGTCGAGCAGCACGTCTTCGGCGGCTGCCGCCGTCGAGGAACTTACGGTCAGCATCGACCACGTCGGCACCAATGCCGAAGACGCCAACCAGCGCGCCCAGGAAGCGGGCAAGCTGGCGGTGGAAAGCGGCAAGGGCGTCTCGACCGCGGCCACACGCATCGACCACGTCGCCGAGAGCGTCGAACGCAACGCGCAGCAGATCCAGGCGCTGGCCGAGCAGGTGCAGAAGATCGGCAGCATCACCATCGTGATTCGCGAAGTGGCCGACCAGACAAACCTGCTGGCGCTGAACGCTGCCATCGAAGCCGCGCGTGCGGGCGAGCAGGGACGCGGCTTTGCGGTCGTCGCCGACGAAGTGCGCAAGCTCGCGGAACGCACCACGCAGTCCGTGCAGGAAATCAGTTCCGTCATCGGCAGCATCCAGAACGGTGCCACTGCCGCCGTTTCCAGCATGCAGGAAAGCCAGACCGTCGTCGCCGACGTGGTCACGGCCGCACGCAGCGCCAGCGAGTCGATGGAGAGCATCCGCGGCGCTACCGAGACCGTACGCGAAGCCGTGGCCGCCATCACGGACGCGCTGCGCGAACAACGCGGCGCTTCCACGGACCTCGCACGCAACGTCGAATCGATCGCCCAGATGTCGGAGGAAAACAGCGCCGCGGTCGGTGCCGTCGCGAACACCGCGCATCAGCTCGTCGCGGTTTCCGACAACCTCAAGGGCTCGGTGTCGCGGTTCCGTCTCTGATCGAGGTTGCCATCGAGCCATGAATCGGGCAGTCGAGCGCATCCTGGCCACGTTGCGTCGCGCGCCAGGGCTCTCCAAAGAGGAGATCGCCGAGCGATCCTACGTGGGCCTCACCACGCTCTCGGGTGGCGGTTATCTCAAGACAATGCGTCGCGAGGGGCTGATTTTCATCTCGGGCTGGCGGCGCAACGGCAGCGGTGGCTTCACGACGCCGCTTTACAGCCTCGGCGGCGGTCCCGACTACCCGAAGCCTGGCGTCGATGAGGCGAACCGCGCCGCGCCAGGCATGGCACGGCTGCTCGAAGTGATCGAGAAGTTCGGTCCGATCGACTACCGTCAGGCGGCCAAGCTATCCGGCCTGTCGCTCCACACGGTGAAGAATTCGGATTACCTCGACGCCCTGCTCACGCAAGGCAAGATCCACATCAGCGGCTGGCGTCGCGCACGCAACGGACCGATGCGGCCGGTCTTCAAGTCCGGCAGCGAAGAGCACGAGCCGCGCCTTGCGCCCTATTCACCGACGGAGAAGTCCCGCATTCACCGTTGGCGCCGCCAAGTGGCCGCCAACGCGTCGAGCTTTGCCGCCCAGTTCCAAACCCGCACCGGATCGGGCCGCTAGGGGCGGCATCGCCCGCAATCTTACCCTCGCTTGATCCTGATCAACGCCCGGCAGGGGTTGCCAATGAGATTCTGCGCGTCGCGCCGATCTTGGCCGCACAGCCTGGAATCCCCCTGATGCGAAGAGTGTTGTACTGGATTGCCGTCGCGGCAGCGCTGGTGCCGCCAGCCGTCCTCGCCCACGGTACCGAAACCGCGATGGATGGCCCGACGATACGTGTCGTCGGCGACGGCTGGGGTAACGCGCGCCCGGACGACATCGCTGCCGTCCTGCGTTCGGTGGCCGACGTGCTGCTGCCGGCACCCGCGCCCCGGCCCAACTTGTCGATCGTCGTCAGCCATGGGCCGCGCGCGCCCATGGTGCTCTACGAGCGCGATGCCGATGGCGCCTATCGCGTGATGCTTCACGCGCACGACGACCAGTGGCACCTTTACGTGTATGAGTTTGCGCACGAGTATTGCCACATCCTCTCCAACTACGACGAATATGGCGCCGACGTATCGCGACGCAACCAGTGGTTCGAGGAATCGCTCTGCGAGACTGCTTCGCTGTTCGCGCTGAACGCCGCAGCTGCGCGCTGGCAGATGGAGCCTCCCGCGCCTGGCCTTGCAGGCGCCGAGCGCAAGCTGAGCTGGTTCCGTGACCTCCTGATGGCGGAGCCGCACAGGCGGGTACCGGCCGAAGGCGTCGCGGCCTGGCTGAAGGACCATGAGGACAAACTGCGCCAGGACCCTTACCAGCGCGCCATGAACGAACTGGTTGCGACGCACATGCTGCCGGCATTTGCTGTGGATGGCGGCTGGTCTGCATTGCGCTCGCTGAACCGCAGTCCGGACGACAGCGCATGCAGCCTGCGCGAATTGGTCGACCACTGGTATCGCAACGCCGATTCCATCGGCAAGACCAGTGTGGCGCGCATACGCACGCTCCTGTTCGAGGAAGCGCCCGTGGCCTCGTCTGCGATTGCCACCGTTCGCTGAGCGGTCATCCCGGACGAACTCTCGCCGAGGCGCCTTGTCCAACCTGCGCAGGTCGCTTTGCAGCAGCGGCGTGGCCTGTCTATCGGGATCAGCAAGTTGCGGATGACATAAAGTTGTCGATATTTAATCGACATGGGAGGGGTTTTCTGCTTCGTGCCCCGGCGACGTCCATCTCCGGTTGCGGCGACCCGCACGGCAGGGTGGCAATCATGCCCGCCGTCCGCATAACCCAGACAGGAGAAACGCCATGAACCAACCCCATGTAACACGCCGCGTGCTGATCGCGAGTGCGATCGGCGTGCTGCTTCCGGTGAGCGCGGCCCACGCTGTCAACTTTCTTGGCAACAAGATCGATAGTACGCCGTCGACGGCCCCGGCTGCCGACACCACTGAGTACTGGAACCTCAGGTTCCTCGGCAACTCCATTCCGGTGGCCAAGCGAGGGGCCGAGGGTCCGGTGCGCATGGATACCATGTCCGATCCCGGTCCGGCGGTGCAAGCGAAAGAGAAGCTCCAGTTCCTCGGCAACACCTTCTGGATCCAGAAGCCTGCAATGAGTTCGTACTGAGCGGCATCGCAGCCGCGGCAGCCCGGGGCTGGCACGAGCCGACTCCGGGCGGCTGATATAATTTCCTGCACCATACAAGCCCGGCCCCGACCGGGCATCGTTTTTCCGAGACAGCCGACATGACCCAGGACGAACTCAAACAGGCCGTCGCGCGCGCCGCGCGCGACTACATCGAGGCCCACGTGCCCGCCGGCAGCATCATCGGCGTCGGTACCGGCTCGACCGCGAATCTGTTCATCGACGAACTGGCCGCCATCAAGGACCGCGTGGCCGCCACGGTCGCCAGTTCGGAAGCGACCCGCAAGCGCCTGGAAAGCCATGGCATCAAGGTGCTCGACCTCAACGACGTGGCCGCCATGCCGGTCTACGTCGACGGTGCGGACGAGGTAACTGCGACGTTGGCGATGACCAAGGGCGGCGGCGGCGCCCTGACGCGCGAGAAGATCGTCGCGGCCGTGGCCGACGTGTTCGTGTGCGTCTGCGACCAGAGCAAGCTGGTCGACAGGCTGGGCAGGTTTCCGTTGCCGGTCGAGGTCATCCCCATGGCGCGCGCCTATGTTGCGCGCGAACTGGCCAGCCTCGGCGGCGAACCCAGGCTGCGCGAAGGCTTCACGACCGACAACGGCAATGTGATCCTCGACGTCCACGGCCTGTCGATCGCCGACCCGGCAGCGCTCGAGACGAGCATCAACCAGATCGTCGGCGTGGTCGCGAACGGCCTGTTCGCGAGGCGCGGCGCCGACGTGCTGCTGCTGGCGACCCCGAAGGGCGTGCGGCAGCAGACGCGCTGAGTGCTCCGCCCTGCAACAAATCCGTCATACTGCCGTCGTAGACTAACGAAATCGCCAGACAGACATGGTCCTCATGAACGAGCACATTGCCAAGCAGTTCGACGTAGACCTCGGCAACATCCGCACCCGCGTGCTGCAGCTGGGCGGCCTGGTCGAGCACCAGATCGTCCAGGCCATGGCGGCGCTGGACAGCGGCGACGTTGCCCTCGCCGACCAGGTGATCGAGCAGGACCACCTGGTCAACCGCAGCGAGGTCGAACTGGATGAGGCCTGCACGCACATCATTGCCCGCCGGCAGCCGACCGCTTCGGACCTGCGCACGGTGATGATGGTGATCAAGACCATCACCGACCTCGAGCGCATCGGCGACGAGGCCAAGAAGATCGCCAAGAAGGCGCGTGCCCTGCATGCAGGCGACGCGCCGTTCACGCCGCGCGTCCCTCTGCAGCACGCGGCCGCGCTGGCGCTGCAGATGCTGCGCCAGGCGCTCGACGCTTTCGCCCGTTCGGATGCATCGGCCGCCGCGCAGATCGTGCGTCAGGACCAGGAAGTCGACGCGGAGTTCAAGGCCATCATGCGCCAGCTGATCACGTTCATGATGGAAGACCCGCGCACGATTTCGCCGGCGCTCGACGTGCTGTTCATCGCCAAGTCGATCGAACGCATCGGCGACCATGCCAAGAACCTGTCCGAATACGTGGTCTACATGGTGCGCGGACGGGACGTGCGCCATATCGGCCTCGAAGGCATCGAACAGGAAGTATCCGGATAGCCGCTGCCGGAGCGGATCCGCACCCGGTCATTGACATTGGCGCCCCGCCGGTTCATGATGCGCGCCGTCTCAACAACCGAGGGATTCCCTCATGGACTGTTGCCCTAGTCGATCTTCGAAGTAGTCAGCGGGATCCGCGGCACGAGTCCATTCTCTCGAAGCTGTCCCGCTTGCGACAAGCGGGACGGTAACCAACAGGCAGCAATCCTCCGCCTTGGCGGCGAGGCTGCACGGCACCTCCCAATCGTTTTCCGATGTAAATGCCTTTGTCCGCGCAGGCGACCGAAGGCGGCCACGTCGCTTGTGGAGGCAGGCTCGTGAACTTCTATTCCAAGCTCTATTACCGGCTGCGCAAGCTGGTCAAGGCCGTGCAGCTGTATCTCGTCATCGCCGGCCCGGGACTGGTGGTGATGATCGCCGACAATGATGCCGGCGGCATAACTACCTATGCTGCCACCGGCGCCAAGTACGGCTACAACCTGATCTGGTTCCTGCTGATCCTGATTCCGGTCGCCTACTACGTGCAGGAGATGACGGTGCGACTCGGCGCCGTGACCAAGCGCGGCCACGCCGAAGCGATCTTCGACGGCTTCGGCGCCTTTTGGGGCTGGTTCTCGCTCGTCGACCTGATGATCGTGGACTGGCTGACGCTGGTCACGGAATTCGTCGGCATGACGGCTGCGCTGAACATCTTCGGCATCCCGCCGTGGCTGACGGTGACCGGCGTGATCGCCCTGATGGGCATCATCGTCATGAACGGCCGCTACTGGACGTGGGAGAAGATCGCGATGGCCTTCTGCGCCCTCAACCTGATCTACATTCCCGGCGCGTTCATGGTCCATCCGCAAGTGTCGGACATTCTCAAGGACGGTTTGGTGCCCAACCTGCCGGGCGGTTTCAACGGCGACCTGTTCTTTTTCCTGATGGCCAACATCGGCACGACGATCGCGCCGTGGATGCTGTTCTTCCAGCAAAGCTCGGTCGTGGACAAGGGCCTGCAGGAGAAGGACATCCCCTGGGGCAAGTTCGACACGCTGCTGGGCGCGACGCTGACCGTCGTGGTCGCCATCTTCATCGTCGTCGTCACCGGCACCGTGCTCAAAGGTGTCGACATCGACAGCGCCTCGCAAGCCGCGGAACGATTGCTGCACACGAACCATTGGGTCGGCACCTTCATGGCCATCGGCCTCTTCGATGCCGGCCTGCTTGGCGCGATCTGCATTTCGCTCGCGAGTTCGTGGGCCTTCGGCGAGATCTTCGGCTGGGCGCACTCCCTCAACCAGAACATCAAGCAGGCGCCGTGGTTCTACGCCAGCTACTTCCTGACCCTGATCACCGCCGCCCTCGTCGTCCTCATCCCTGGAGCGCCGCTGGTGCTGATCACGCTTTTCGTTCAGGTGGTCGCGGTGACGCTGCTGCCCGCGGCGCTCGTGTTCCTGATCCTGCTGCTCAACGACAAGAAGCACATGGGCGACTACTGCAACACGGTTTCGGACAACGTGATCGGCGGCTTCATCGTGCTTGCCATCGTCGTCTTGTCCACGCTGTACGGGATCAGCGTCATGTTCCCGGACTTCTTCAAGTAGCGGAAGGAACACGGACATGCTCAATACCGTCAAACAGCTGCGGCAGAAGGTGCGCGAAATCAACGAGCGGTACAGCAAGCCGCACATCGAGATGTCGGGCGCCGTGCGCCTGTCGCTGCTGGCGCTGCGCGTCTATCTGCTGTTCCTGGTCGGCCTGATGATCTACAAGTTCATCACGCTGGTGAACTGAGAGGAGACTGCCATGGTCGCCGTGCTGGAAAGTGAATTCTTCCTCAGCGAAATCCTCGGACGCAAGGTCTACCTGAAATCGGAGCGCATCGGCCGCCTCGACGATTTCGTCATCGTCGAGACCGGCAAGCTGCCCGAGATCAGCCACCTCGTGGTGGTCCGCCCCTTCGGCTATCCGTCACTGCTGCTGCCCTGGGACAAGATCGGCCTCATCTCGAATACCGAGATCGTCGCCGACGTCGTCAATGTGACGGACTACGAGAAACCGGTGCCGGACAGCGCGATCCTGCTCAAGGCGCACATCCTCGACAAGAAGATCCTCGACATGGACGGCCACGAGGTCGAAGTCGTGTACGACGTCAAGCTCGTACTGCAGCACGACAGGCTCTACGCCAGCGAAGTCGACTTCAGCCGCAACCGCCTGCTGCGGCGCATGGGGCTCAAGAAGATTGCCAACTTCTTCGCCGAAAGCCAGGAACTGGGCTCCACGGTTTCCTGGCTGTACGTGCAGCCGCTGCCCGAGAAGATCGGCATGTTCCGCGGCCACGTCAAGCTCAACGTGCTGAAGGAAAACATCCACGACATCCATCCGGTCGACCTCGCCGATATCCTCGAGGAGCTCGAAGGCGATCAGCGCCTGGCGGTGTTCAACGAACTCGAGCCGGAGTTGGCGTCGGACACGCTCGAGGAAGTCGAGCCGCGCGTGCAGCGCGAGTTGATCGGCGGCATCGAGAAGGAGCGCGCCGCACAGTTGATCGACGAGATGAGCCCCGCCCAGGCCGCCGATGTGCTGGCGGTGCTGCCCGCCGCCGACGCCGACGAACTGCTGAAGCTGATCGACCAGGACAGCGCACCCAAGGTGCAGCGGATCATCGACAAGCACGACGAAAGCGTGCTGCTGTACGCCACGCAGAGCTTCATCAAGCTGCCACCGACGACCCTGGCGCGCGAGGTGATCGAGGACTACCGCCGGTTCGCGCGCGAGAAGGACATTGTCATGTACGTCTATGTCGTCGACGCGGCAGACACGCTGCTGGGCGTGGTGGACCTGCGCGAGCTGATCGCGGCGGACGACGCGCAGACGCTGGCGTCGATCATGACGGACAACGTGATAGCGCTGCATCCCGACGAGACGCTGCGCGATGCGCTGGAAGGCGTGGAGCGCTACGGCTTTCGCGCCATCCCGGTCGTCGGCGAGGACAAGCGGATGCTCGGCGTCGTCGCCTATCGCGACATCCGCGGCATCAAGCCGCGGCTCGACTAGACGATGCGGACGCGGATCGCGTCGAGGCCCTCGATCGTGGCCTCGATGAGATCACCGGGCACCACCGGGCCCACGCCTTCGGGTGTGCCCGAGTAGATGAGGTCGCCCGGCACGAGTTCGTAGTACTGCGAGAGGTTGGCCACCAGCGCCGGTACGGACCAGATCATGCTGGCGACGTCGCCGTTTTGCCGCGTTTCGCCGTTCACCCGCAGCGCGATGGCGCCCTTGGCAAAATGGCCGGTGTTCCGCGCCAGATGCAGATGGCTGATGACGGCCGCGTGATCGAAGGCCTTGCCGATCTCCCACGGCTTCTTCTGGTCCGCCATGGCACGCTGCAGGTCGCGCCGCGTCATGTCGAGGCCGACGGCATAGCCGATGACGTGATCGAGGGCGCTCGCCACCGGAATGTTCCGCCCGCCCGCGCCGATCGCCGCGACCAGTTCCACCTCGTGGTGATAGTTGCTGGTCATGGGCGGATAGGGATGTTCGGCCGTGCCTCCCTCGGGAACGACCTGGATCGCATCGGTCGGCTTCTGGAAGAAGAACGGCGGTTCGCGGGCCGGGTCGGCACCCATCTCGCGCGCGTGCGCTGCGTAGTTGCGGCCGACGCAATAGACGCGCCGCACCTGGAAGCTCGCATCCGAGTTCACCACCGGAATCAGGACCGGTGCGACCGGAAACAGCAGCGCGGCTTCAGTGGGCATCGGGCGCGCTGAAAGCGACGATCAGGTGTTTGGCGGCACGTAGCCGGAGACGGCCGCGGCTCCGTCACCGAAGAAGTGCTTCTCGACCTGCTCGGAAAGGTAGGCGCGGGCGCGCGGGTCGGCGAGGTTCAGGCGGTTCTCGTTGATCAGCATGGTCTGGTAGCGGATCCACTGCTGCCAGGCTTCCTTCGAGACGTTCTCGTACAAGCGCTTGCCGAGTTCGCCGGGCATCGGCGCGAAATCGAGGCCTTCCGCTTCGCGGCCGAGCTTTACGCAATTCACCATACGTGCCATGGGTGTTTCTCCGGGTTGCAATGCCTGAATTCTAGCGCCTGACGGCGTACCACCAAGGCTGACTTTGTGCCGCGCGCTACAGCGCCTTCACGAGTACCTTGGAGCGCCGCTGCAGGTTGTACAGTTCGCGCTTGCCCGAGGGCAGCACGTCGACCGTCGTCTCGACGAAGCCGCGCTCGATGAACCAGTGCGCCGTCCGCGTCGTCAGCACGAAGATGCGCTTGAGCTTCATCTTCGCGGCCCGTTCTTCGATGTGGATGCGCAACTGGTCGCCGTAACCGGCGCGCCGATAGTCGGGCATGACGGCGAGGCAGGCCAGCTCGGCCGCCTTGGGTTCGCCCTTCGCCGTCGTAAGCGGATAGATGGCCGCACAGCCGACCGTGATGCCGTCGAGGTCGAGCACCGAGAAACGGTCGATCTCCATTTCCAGCCGCTCGCGGCTGCGCCGCACCAGCGTGCCATCGGCCTCCAGCGGGCCGATCAGCGCCAGGATGCCGCCGACGTCCTCGTGCGTGGCATTGCGCAGCGTGGCGAGCGCCGCCCGCGTGAGCACCGTGCCGATGCCCTCGCGCGTGAAGAATTCCATGAGCATGGCGCCATCGGTCCGGTAGTCGAGGAAATGCACCCGGCCGACGCCGGCGCGGCAAGCGCGCAAGGCGCCCGGCAGCACGCGCGCGACATCGTCGCCCTGCGGCACTTTCTTGTCGATCAGCCATTGCGCCTGCTCGGCGGTCAGCGCGTCGATCAGGCGGTGCTTCTTGTCCAGCAGCCCGGGGGCTTCGCAGAGATAGATGAGCTTGTCGGCCTTGACCGCGGTCGCCACCGCCTCGGCCACCTCCTCCCAGGCCAGGTTGAAGATCTCGCCGGTCGGCGAGGCGCCGATCGGCGTGATCAGCAC
>DATJQH010000031.1:0-2820 GCA_035505955.1 Rhodocyclaceae bacterium | reverse complement strand
AAACGACAGGCCTAATTCTCGCTCGTGCAGAATTTCAGTACTCGGATACCCGAACACATAGCACCGAACGTGTCTTTGCGCTCCCCATACCAGATAAATGCGCGACCTAACCCGCTGGTCAACCGGACCAACTCCAGTCGGCTTCGCCTCCTTCCGTTGGCCGGTTACCAGCAACGTTGAACTAAACCGCTGACGCGGTAGAGGCGTGCGTCGCCGATGGCGCCGTGCGTTCTGGTGTCTTCCACTCTCGATCGCGCGGGCATGTGCCCGCGATCCGGAGAAGGCGATGACACCGCTTCGTCAGCGCATGCTCGACGCGCTCGAGCTTCGCGGCATGGCTGCGCGCACCCGCGAGTCCTACATCGACGCCGTCGCGCGCTTGGCACGTCACTACCGGCGCAGCCCCGAGGTGCTGACGGCCAAGCAGGTGCAGCAATACCTGCTGCACCTGCTGCGCGAGCGCAAGCTCGCGCGCTCCAGCGTCAATCAGTACGGCTGCGCATACCGCTTCCTCTACGGCAGCGTGCTCGGGTTGGACGGCCAGGCGTTCCAGATACCGCTGGCCGCGGCACCCCAGCGGTTGCCCGAGATCCTCTCGCGCGAGGAACTGGCGCGTCTGTTCACCGCGGCGCGGCACGCCAAGTCGCGCAGCTTCCTGATGCTGGCCTACGGCACCGGGCTGCGGCTGTCGGAGCTGTGCACGCTGCGCGTCGCCGACATCGACAGCGCGGCCGACCGCATGTGCATCCGCGTCGTGCAAGGCAAGGGCGGCAAGGACCGCTACGTGCCGCTGAGTGCCGACGTGCTGCAGCTGCTGCGCGCGTGGTGGCGACTCGCGCATCCGCGCGAGTGGCTGTTCGGCGCTGCACGCGATGCGACCCGGCCGCTGGACCCGAAGTCCCCCCAACGCTGGTACCGCGCGGCCTGCACCGAGGCCGGCATCACCAAGCAAGGCGGCATCCACGGGCTGCGCCACGCGTACGCGACGCACTTGCTCGAAGCCGGCGTCGACCTGTACACCCTGCAGCAGTGGCTCGGTCACGGCCACATCAGCACGACCACGCGCTACCTGCACCTGGTGCGTCCCGACGTGCCCGACGGCGCGCGGCGCGAGCCGCTGAACCTGCTCGGCGCGCTGCCGCCCACCACGCCACTGACCCCGCCGCATTGAGGCGGCGGCAGTGGCCGTCGAGTTGGCCGAGGTGCTGCGGCACTTCGGTCCGGCGTACCTGCGCCAACATGGCCTGAGCACGGCGCAGGCCAAGGCCTGGCGCGCGATCGTCGCGTGCCGTACGCCCGCGCTGGGCGGCGAGCGGCTGCGCTGCGACGGCTGCGCGGCCGAGCAGTGGCGCTGGCACTCGTGCAGGAACCGCCACTGCCCGCGCTGCGGCAGCCGACAGCGCGAGGCTTGGCGCGCCGCGCGCATGGCCGAGGTGCTCGACGTGCCGTACGCGCACTTGGTCTTCACGCTGCCGCACGAGTTGAACGCGCTGGCCGCCGCGCACCCGCGACGGGTCTACGAGACGCTACTGCAGTGCACGGCCGCCACGCTGGCGCAGTTCGCCGCCGACGACCGCTGGCTCGGCGGCATCGGCGGCTTCACGCTGGTGCTGCACACCTGGACGCAGGATCTGCGGCGGCACCTGCACGTCCATGCGCTCGTGGCCTGCGGCGCGCTGGGCCGCGACGCCAACGGCCGGCCGCGCTGGCTCGAACCGAAGCGCTCGCAGCGCTTCGTGTTCCCGGTGCACGCGCTGTCCAAGGTCTTCAAGGGCAAGTTCCTCGACGCGCTCGCGCGGGCCGAAGGCGACGGCACGCTCGCGCGCGATCCGGCCAACACGATCGCCAAGCGCAGCCAACGCCGCCGAGCGCTCGCCAGTCACGACTGGGTGGTCTACGCCAAGACGCCGCTGGCCGGGCCGGCGGCGGCGCTCGACTACCTCAGTCGCTATACGAACCGAACCGCCATCGGCGCCGAGCGGCTCGTCGCCATCCGCGGCGAGCAGGTACTGCTGCGCGTGCGTGCCGACGAGCGCGGCGCCAAGCGCGTCATCGCCGTCGACGGCGTGGACTTCGTCGCTCGCTTGCTCAAGCACGTGCTGCCCGGCGGGTTCAAGCGCATCCGCCACTGCGGGCTGCTGGCGCCGGCGGCAAAGACCGAGCGCCTGGCGCTGGCGCGCAGCCTGCTGGCAATGCCGCCACGCAACCCGCGTGCCGTCGAGGACGCGCGCGAGTTCATGCAGCGTGTGGCCGCCATCGACATTGAGCGCTGTACGCACTGCCGCACCGGTCGCTGGCGCTGCGTGCGCAGCCTGCCGGCCGACCGCACCGCGCTGGCGGCCATCGCCGCAGCGTGCCGGGGGCCGCCATGAGGTCGACGAGGGCCGCCGCATCGACGAGCACGCCGCCCCGCGGTGCGCGGCGCGAGACAGGCCGTGCGCGCAGACGGCGCGTCATCGAAATCGGCGCCGCCCACCGCCGCATGACCACTTGCCAGGCGCGCTGCAACGCTGCGAGCCTGCGCCGCACGCGAACCTGCGTTTACCGCGACGCCTTCATCGTTGCCCACAGGCGCCGCTGAAACTTACACTGCCCTATCGCCGCAGGCGCGGCGGTTCAGTCCAACGAGGTTTATCTGACGCGGCTCACCTCGCAGCCTTCGACGCGCACCGTGCCGCGTCAGATAAACGCTATTCGTTGGGGGCGGGCAGGCTCGGGCAAGTCGGGCGGCGTGAGGGTCATCTACTTCACCCGCTCCGCCGAAGGCGAAGTGGTCTTGCTCACGCTGTACGCGAAGTCCCAGACCGACAACCTCACCGG
>DATJQH010000030.1:0-22533 GCA_035505955.1 Rhodocyclaceae bacterium | reverse complement strand
CACAAACCGACGAGGAAACACGATGTCCACTTTCAGCGATTTCGATCCCCCAGTGTTCAACAACATGACGAGCGCGATCCGGGCCCTGGCCATGGATGCCGTGCAAAAAGCCAATTCCGGCCACCCGGGCGCGCCCATGGGCATGGCCGAGATTGCCGAGGTGCTGTGGAACCACCACCTGCGCCACAACCCGAACAACCCCAAGTGGGCCAACCGCGACCGCTTCGTGCTCTCGAACGGCCACGGCTCGATGCTGATCTACGCCCTGCTGCACCTGACCGGCTACGACGTCAGCATCGACGACCTGAAGAACTTCCGCCAGCTGCATAGCAAGACGCCGGGCCACCCGGAATACGGTTACACGCCAGGCGTCGAGACCACCACCGGCCCGCTCGGCCAGGGCATCACCAACGCCGTCGGCATGGCCATGGCCGAAAAGCTGCTTGCCGACCAGTTCAACAAACCCGGTCACGAGATCGTCGATCACCGCACCTGGGTCTTCCTCGGCGACGGCTGCCTGATGGAAGGCATCTCGCACGAAGCCTGCGCGCTGGCCGGCACCTGGGGCCTGGGCAAGCTGACCGCCTTCTGGGACGACAACGGCATCTCCATCGACGGCCACGTCGAGGGCTGGTTCACCGACGACACGCCGAAGCGCTTCGAGGCCTACGGCTGGCATGTGGTACCCAACGTCAATGGCCACGATCCGGAAGCCCTGCATGCCGCGATCGAAGCCGCCAAGAAGGTGACCGACAAGCCGTCGCTGATCTGCTGCAAGACCGTGATCGGCGCCGGTTCCCCGAACAAGCAGGGCACCCACGACGTGCACGGCGCACCGCTCGGCGACATCGAGATCGGTCTGACCCGCCCGCACATCGGCTGGCACTTCGGCCCCTTCGAAGTGCCCAAGGAAGTCTACGAAGCCTGGGATGCGAAGAAGAAGGGCGCGGCCTGGGAAAGCGACTGGAACCGCAAGTTCGAACACTACGCCAAGGCCTTCCCGGCCGAAGCCGCCGAGTTCAAGCGCCGCATGGCCAATGAACTGCCCGCCAACTGGGCCGAGCACGCCAAGGCCGCCATCGAAGCCGCCAACGCCAAGGCCGAGACCGTCGCCACGCGCAAGGCTTCGCAGATCGCCATCAACGCCCTGGCCCCGGCCCTGCCGGAATTCCTCGGCGGCTCCGCCGACCTGACCGGCTCCAACCTGACCAACTGGACAGGCTGCAAGCACGTTTCCGGCAAGACGCCCGGCAACTACATTTCCTACGGCGTACGCGAATTCGGCATGGCGCACATCATGAACGGCATGGCGCTGCACGGCGGCCTGCTGCCCTTCGGCGGCACGTTCCTGATGTTCTCGGAATACGCTCGCAACGCCCTGCGCATGTCGGCGCTGATGAAGCAGCGCGTGATCTACGTCTTCACGCACGATTCGATCGGCCTCGGCGAAGACGGCCCGACGCACCAACCGGTCGAGCAGATCGCCACGCTGCGCCTGATCCCGAACATGGACCTCTGGCGTCCCTGCGACACGGTCGAGACCATGGTCGCGTGGACCCAGGCGGTCGAGAAGCGCACCGGGCCGACCTCGCTGGCGCTTTCGCGGCAGAACTTGCCGTTCGTCCCCCGGGATGCGGCGACGATCGAGAACATCAAGCGCGGCGGTTATGTGCTATCCGAAGCCAAGGGCAAGGCCAAGGCCGTGATCGTCGCTACCGGCTCGGAACTCGATCTGGCGCTCAAGGCGCAGACGGCGCTGGCCCAGCAGGACATTCCCGTGCGCGTCGTGTCCATGCCCTGCACCAACGTGTTCGACCGCCAGGACACGGCGTACAAGGACAGCGTGTTGCCCAAAGGCCTGCCCAAGATCGTGGTCGAGGCAGGCGTCACGGACGGCTGGTGGAAATATGTCGGCGGAGAGGGCAAAATTATTGGTCTCGACCGCTTCGGCGAATCGGCGCCGGCCGGCGTGCTGTTCAAGGAATTCGGCTTCACCGTCGCCAATGTGGTGAGCGCCGTAGAATCGTTCATCTAATCACCAGCAGGAGTAAGCACATGGCTATCAAAGTAGGCATCAACGGTTTCGGTCGCATCGGCCGCATGACGTTCCGGGCGATCGCCAAGGAAGCCGAGTTTTCGGACATCGAAGTCGTCGCCATCAATGACCTGCTCGAGCCCGACTACCTGGCCTACATGCTGAAGTACGACTCGGTGCACGGCAACTTCAAGGGCACGATCGAAGTCGAGGGCAACAACCTGATCGTTAATGGCAAGAAGATCCGCCTGACGGCAGAGAAGGATCCGGCCAACCTGAAGTGGAACGAAGTCGGCGCCGATCTCGTCATCGAATCGACGGGCTTCTTCCTGACCAAGGAAACCTGCGAAAAGCACATCGCCGCGGGTGCCAAGAAGGTCGTGCAGTCCGCTCCGTCGAAGGACGACACGCCGATGTTCGTCTATGGCGTGAACCACGCCAAGTATGCCGGCGAGAAGATCGTCTCCGCCGCTTCCTGCACCACCAACTGCCTGGCGCCCGTCGCCAAGATCCTCAACGACAACTGGGGCATCAAGCGCGGCCTGATGACGACGGTGCATGCCGCCACCGCGACCCAGAAGACCGTCGATGGTCCCTCGAACAAGGACTGGCGTGGCGGCCGCGGCATCCTGGAAAACATCATCCCGTCCTCGACCGGCGCCGCCAAGGCCGTCGGCAAGGTGATCCCCGAACTGAACAAGAAGCTGACCGGCATGGCTTTCCGCGTCCCGACTTCCGATGTGTCCGTGGTCGACCTGACCGTCGAGCTGAACAAGGAAGCCAGCTACGAGGACATCTGCAAGGCCATGAAGGCCGCCTCCCAAGGCGCGCTGAAAGGCGTGCTCGGCTACACCGACGAGAAGGTCGTCGCCACCGATTTCCGCGGCTGCCCGCAGCCGTCGATCTTCGACGCCGAAGCCGGTATCGCGCTGGATTCGACCTTCGTCAAGGTCGTGTCCTGGTACGACAACGAGTACGGCTATACGTGCAACATGCTGCGCTTCGTCAAGCACGTCGCGAAGTAGAAAGCTGACCATTAAGCATTGCGTCCGTCGTACGGACGCAATGCTTCAGTGGTCAACTTCATAACAAGATTCCAGGAGTTCCCCCATGCCCAAGTTCATCCGCATGACCGACCTCGACCTCAAGGGCAAGCGCGTCTTCATCCGCGCCGACCTCAATGTGCCGGTCAAGGACGGCAAGGTCACGTCCGACGCGCGCATCACCGCCTCGATGCCAACCATCGAGCATTGCCTGAAGGCCGGCGCCAAGGTCATGGTCACTTCCCACCTCGGCCGGCCGGAAGAAGGCGTGTTCGCTGAAGAGAATTCCCTGAAGCCGGTCGCCGACGTCATGGCGAAGAAGCTCGGCAAGCCCGTGCGTGTCGTGCGCGACTGGATGAATGGCGGTTTCGACGTCGCTGCCGGCGAAGTCGTGCTGCTGGAAAACTGCCGCATCAACAAGGGTGAGAAGAAGAACGTCGAGGACACCGCGAAGAAGTACGCCGCGCTGTGCGACGTATTCGTCATGGATGCATTCGGCACGGCCCACCGCGCCGAGGCGTCGACCTACGGCGTCGCGCAGTTCGCCCCGGTCGCCTGCGCCGGCATCCTGCTCACCGAGGAACTCGATGCGCTCGACAAGGCGCTGGCCAACCCGGCCCGGCCGATGGTCGCCATCGTCGGCGGCTCGAAGGTGTCCACGAAGCTGACGGTCCTCGAGTCGCTGTCCGAGAAAGTCGACCAGCTCGTGGTCGGCGGCGGCATCGCCAACACCTTCCTGGCTGCCATGGGCAAGAATGTCGGCAAGTCGTTGTGCGAACACGACCTGATCCCGACCGCCAAGGCACTGATCGAGAAGATGGCCAAGCGCGGCGCCTCGATTCCGATTGCCGTCGACGTGGTCTGCGGCAAGAAGTTCGACGCCAACGAGCCGGCCGTCCTGAAGGACGCCGACCAGGTGACCGACGACGACATGATCTTCGACATCGGCCCGAAGTCGGCACAGCAACTCGCCGACATCATCGCCAAGGCCGGCACCATCGTCTGGAACGGTCCGGTCGGCGTCTTCGAATTCGACCAGTTCGGTGCCGGCACCAGGACCGTGTCGATGGCCATCGCCAACGCCAAGGGCTTCTCGCTGGCGGGCGGCGGCGACACCATCGCGGCCATCCAGAAGTACGACATCTACGACAAGGTGTCCTACATCTCGACCGCCGGCGGCGCCTTCCTGGAATACCTGGAAGGCAAGGTGCTGCCCGCCGTCGACATCCTGGAAAAGCGCGCCAGGGGCTGAGCCCTCTGCCACAACTCATTGGAGCGGGCCGTCACAAGCGGCCCGGCTCAAGCAAGATGCAACGTACGACAAAAATCGTCGCCACCCTGGGACCTGCCTCCTCCGATGCGGCGGTGCTGAACCGGCTCGTTGCCGCCGGCATCGACGTGGTTCGCCTCAACTTCTCGCACGGTTCGCCTGACGACCACCGCCTGCGCATGGAGAACCTGCGCCTGGCGATGAGTGCGCAGAGCCGCACCATCGGAGTCATGGCCGACCTGCAGGGTCCGAAAATACGCGTCGGCAAATTCGCCGACGGCAAGGTCCAGTTGCAGGCCGGCCAGCCGTTCACGCTGGCGGCGCGCTGCGAACTCGGCGATGCCGGTCGCGTCGGCCTGGATTATCCGGAATTGGTCGACGATGTCGCCGCCGGCGATGTTTTGCTGCTCGACGACGGACGGGTCGTCATGGACGTCGTCGGCGTCAGCATCGACGAGATCCGCTGCACGGTGCGCCACGGCGGCGAACTCTCCAACAACAAGGGCATCAACAAGCAGGGCGGCGGCCTGTCGGCGCCCGCGCTGACGGCCAAGGACAAGGAAGACATCCGCACTGCCGCCAGCCTGAAGGTGGACTACGTTGCCGTCTCGTTCCCCAAGTCCGGCGACGACATGCGCCGGGCCCGCAAGCTGCTGGGCAACGCCGGGTCGGCGGCGCTGGTGATCGCCAAGATCGAGCGCGTCGAAGCGATCCAGAACCTGGAAGACATCCTCGATGCCTGCGACGGCGTCATGGTCGCCCGCGGCGACCTGGCGGTGGAGGTCGGCGACGCCGCCGTGCCGGCGCTGCAGAAGCGCATCATCCGCATGGCGCGCGAGCACAACAAGTTCGTCATCACGGCGACCCAGATGATGGAGTCGATGATCCATTCGCCGGTGCCGACGCGCGCCGAAGTCTCGGACGTCGCCAACGCCGTGCTGGACGGCACCGACGCGGTGATGCTGTCGGCTGAAACCGCCGCCGGCGAGTACCCGGTCGAGACGGTCGAGGCGATGGCGCGCATCTGCGTCGAGGCCGAGAAGTCGGCGAGCGTGTCGCTCGAGAAGCATTTCCTCGATCGCGTGTTCACGCGCATCGACCAGTCGATCGCCATGGCCGCGCTGTTCGCTGCCAATCACCTGAAGGTGAAAGCGATCGCGGCGCTCACCGAGTCCGGCTCGACGCCCCTGTGGATGTCGAGGCTGAACGCCGGCGTGCCGATCTATGCGCTGACCCAGGACGTGCGGACCCGCTACAAGGTCTGCATTTTCAAAGGCGTGTATCCTGTGATGATGCGGCAGTCGGGCCACAATCGCGACGAACTGCTGCGTGAGGCCGAAGAGCAACTGATTCGGACCGGTGCGGTCGAACCGGGTGACCTCATCGTATTGACCATCGGCGAACCGATCGGTACGTCGGGGGGCACCAACACGCTGAAGATCGTTCAGGTCGGCGAGCCCCAACCAACCAATCAACCAACCTAGGAGACCCAAATGCCCCTCGTTTCCATGCGCCAACTGCTCGACCACGCCGCCGAGCACGGCTACGGCCTGCCAGCGTTCAACGTCAACAACCTGGAGCAGATCCAGGCCATCATGGAGGCCGCCGAGGAGACCGACAGCCCGGTGATCATGCAGGGCTCCGCCGGGGCACGCAAGTATGCCGGCGAGGCTTACCTCCGCCACCTCATCGAGGCGGCGATCGAGACCCACCCCGACCTGCCGATCGTCATGCACCAGGACCACGGTGCCAGCCCCTCGGTGTGCATCCAGTCGATGCGCTCCGGCTTCTCCAGCGTGATGATGGACGGCTCGCTGATGGAAGACGCCAAGACCCCCTCCTCGTTCAAGTACAACGTCGACACGACCAGGCACGTGGTCGACATCGCCCACGCGATCGGCGTTTCCGTCGAAGGCGAACTGGGCTGCCTGGGCTCGCTGGAATCGGGCATGGGTGAAAAGGAAGACGGCCACGGCGCCGAAGGCAAGCTCTCGCATGACCAGTTGCTGACCGACCCGAACGAAGCCGCCGAGTTCGTCAAGGCAACCAACGTCGACGCGCTGGCCATCGCCATCGGCACCAGCCACGGCGCCTACAAGTTCACCCGGCCGCCCACCGGCGCTGTGTTGCGCATCGACCGCATCAAGGAAATCCACGCCCGCATCCCGAATACCCACCTGGTCATGCACGGCTCGTCCTCGGTGCCGCAGGAATGGCTGAAGATCATCAACGACAACGGCGGCGAGATGGGTGCCACCTACGGCGTGCCGGTCGAGGAAATCGTCGAGGGCATCAAGAACGGCGTGCGCAAGGTCAACATCGACACCGACCTGCGCATGGCCTCGACCGGCGCCATCCGCCAGTACTTCAACAAGGACCGCAAGAACTTCGATCCGCGCAAGTATCTGGCCGAGGCGCGCAAGGCCATGAAGGAAATCTGCAAGGCCCGCTACGAAGCCTTCGGCTGCGCCGGCCAGGCGAGCAAGATCAAGGCGATTTCGATGGAAGCGATGGCCAACCGCTACAAGAAGGGCGAGTTGAACGCGATCGTCAAGTAGCCCCGGGCACACTCCGCCAGAAGGCCGCCGGCAGCGATGCCGGCGGCCTTTTCTCATTTGCGGCGCGGCCGGACAAGAGTCAGCCCCCGTGGTACGCCGTGCGCATCCCCGCCGTGGTGAAAGCCTGAGATAATTCGCGCCTACCCACCCGGCAACGCCATACCCCGTTCATGGACATCCAGTCGCACACCTTCGACAAGATCCGCCGCTTCTTCGGCAGCGGCCTTGACGTGGTCGAATACGCCGGCCTGCTCGTGATCGCCTTCGCCACCACGGCGGCGATGATGCACGAAGTCGCGAACATGTTCGAGGCGCGCTTCGTCCAGCTCGCGGACCTGCTGCTGATGTTCCTCTACCTCGAAGTACTGGCGATGATCGGGCAGTACTTCAAGTCGGGCCACCTGCCGGTGCGCTATCCGCTGTACATTGCCATGGTGGCGCTCGCCCGCTACATGATCCTCGACATCAAGGACATGACCGAATGGCGCATGCTGTCGGTGGCCGCCGCCATCCTGCTGCTGACCCTGGCCGTGCTGGCGATCCGCTTCGGCCACGTGCGCTTCCCGTATGGCGAGGATGCGCAGAGCCACAAACCCTACGTCCGGGAATGACGATGACCCAGCCGCTCTACGAATCGACCATCAAGAGCCTGCCGCTGCTCGGCCGCGGCAAGGTGCGCGACAACTACGCCGTCGGCGACGACAAGATGCTCATCGTCACCAGCGACCGTCTTTCGGCCTTCGACGTGATCCTGCCGGACCCGATTCCGGGCAAGGGCGAAGTGCTCACTGCCGTCGCCAACTTCTGGTTCGGGAAGCTCGGCCACATCATCCCCAACCAGCTCACGGGCATCGACCCCGAAACCGTGGTCGCGCCGGACGAGCGCGACCAGGTGCGCGGCCGCGCCATCGTCGTCAAGCGCCTGAAGCCGTTGCCGATCGAGGCCGTGGTGCGCGGTTACCTGATCGGCTCGGGCTGGAAGGACTATCAGGCGACGGGCAGCGTGTGCGGCATTCCGCTGCCGGTCGGGCTCAAGATGGCGCAGCAGCTGCCAACGCCGCTGTTCACACCATCGACAAAAGCCGAGATCGGGACCCACGACGAGAACATCGATTTCGCCACCGTCGAGAAGACGATTGGGGCCGATCTCGCCGCCAGGGTGCGCGACGCCGCCATCCGCCTCTACAAGCAGGCGGCCGACTTCGCGCGCACGCGCGGCATCATCATCGCCGACACCAAGTTCGAGTTCGGCCTCGATGCCGCCGGCCAGCTCTACCTGATCGACGAAGTGCTGACGCCGGATTCCTCGCGCTTCTGGCCGGCCGATACCTACAAGGTGGGTGAGAGCCCCATGAGTTTCGACAAGCAGTTCGTGCGCGACTACCTCGAAACGCTCGACTGGAACAAGAAGGCGCCCGGCCCGAAGCTGCCACCGGAGATCATCGAGAAGACTGCGGCCAAGTACCGCGAGGCACTCAACAGGCTGACCGCGGCCTGACCGGCCGATTGCC
Organism: Rhodocyclaceae bacterium; assembly: GCA_035505955.1. Lineage (GTDB taxonomy): Bacteria > Pseudomonadota > Gammaproteobacteria > Burkholderiales > Rhodocyclaceae > Fen-999. Next base: position 14,116 of record DATJQH010000030.1, on the reverse strand, counting down.
CGGCGGGGCTTGCAGCCCCGCCATCCGTCCCCATCTGGAAGCCATGAACCCACTGCTCGACTTCGCGGGCCTGCCCCGTTTCGACGCCATCACGCCTGAACACGTTGCGCCGGCGATCCGCGAACTCATCGAGGAAAACCGCAAGGTCGTCGCGGATTTGACGGCGTCCAAGAGTCAGCCCTCGTGGGACGCCGTGATGCAGCCGCTCACCGACGCCGGCGAACGCCTCGGGCGCGCCTGGGGCATCGTCGGCCACCTGCATTCGGTCATGGACGTGCCCGAGTGGCGCGAGGCCTACAACGCGCTGCTGCCCGAGGTGACCGCCTACTACGCCGAACTCGGCCAGAACGAAGCGATCTTCGCCAGGGTGAAGGCGCTGCGCGCAAGCCCGGAATATGCGACGCTTTCGCTTACGCGCCAGCGCATCATCGACAACGACTTGCGCGACTTCCGCCTGTCCGGCGCCGAGTTGCCCGAGGACAGGAAGCCGCGCTTCAAGGCAATCCAGGAGGAGATGTCGGCGCTCGCCGCAAAGTTCTCCGAAAACCTGCTCGACGCCACCAACGCCCACGCCGAGTGGGTGGGCGATGAAGCCGGCGTCGCCGGCCTGCCCGATGATGTCAGGACCACCGCACGCGCGGCGGCCGAGCGCGACGGCCGCCTGGGCTGGAAGTTCACTCTGCACGCGCCTTCCTATATCCCCGTCATGCAGTACGCCGAGGATCGCGAATTGCGCACGCGCATGTACCGCGCCTACGTGACGCGTGCCTCCGAGTTTGGCAAGCCCGAATGGGACAACGGCCCGCTGATCAAGCGGATGCTGGAACTGCGTGCGGAGGAAGCGCAGCTCCTCGGCTACGACAACTACGCGCAGGTTTCCCTGGTGCCGAAGATGGCGGAGTCGACCGCGCAGGTGGCCGCCTTCCTGCACGAACTGGCCGCGAAGGCGAAACCCTTCGCAGAGCGCGATGTTGCCGAATTGCGCGACTTCGCGCGCACCGAACTGGGCATGGAGAAACTCGAAAGCTGGGACATCGCCTGGGCTTCCGAGAAACTGAAGCACGCGCGCTACGATTTCTCCGACGAGGAAGTGAAGCAGTACTTCCCCGAACACATGGTCATGGCGGGCCTCTTCCGCGTCGTCGAGTCGCTCTTCTCGGTGAAGATCGTCCCGGACGACCATGCCATCGCCTGGCACCCGGCCGTGCGACTCTATCGCATCGAGCGCGGCCACGAGATCGTCGGCCGTTTCTATGCCGACCTCTACGCCCGCGAAACCAAGCGCGGCGGTGCGTGGATGGCCGATGCCATCGGCCGCCGGCGCACTGCGGACAACGGCATCCAGGCACCGGTCGCCTACCTGTGCTGCAACTTCCCGGCACCGGTGGGCGGCAAACCCGCCACCTTCAGCCACGACGACGTTCTGACGTTGTTCCACGAAACCGGCCACGGCCTGCACCACCTGCTGACGCAGGTCGAGGACCTGCCGGTGTCGGGCATCGACGGCGTCGAATGGGACGCAGTCGAGTTGCCCAGCCAGTTCATGGAGAACTTCTGCTGGGAATGGGACGTACTCTCCGGCATGACCGCGCACGCCGACACGGGCGAGCCGTTGCCGCGCACGCTCTACGACAAGATGATCGCGGCGAAGAATTTCCAGAGTGGCATGCAGACGATGCGCCAGATCGAGTTCGCGCTGTTCGACCTGCTGCTGCACAGCGAGTTCGACCCGAAGGGCGAGCGCACCGTGCAGCAGTTGCTCGCCGAAGTGCGCAAGGAAGTCGCGGTGCTGTTTCCGCCCGACTGGAACCGCTTCCCGCAGAGTTTCTCGCACATCTTCGGCGGCGGCTATGCGGCCGGGTACTACAGCTACAAGTGGGCCGAGGTGCTTTCCGCCGACGCCTACTCGGCCTTCGAAGAAGCGGGCAGGAAGAACGGCAGCACACTCGACGCCGCCACCGGCGAGCGCTTCTGGCGCGAGATCCTGGCCGTGGGCGGTTCGCGTCCGGCGATGGAGTCGTTCAAGGCCTTCCGCGGCCGCGAGCCCAGCGTCGACGCGCTCCTGCGCCACAACGGCATGATCGACGCCTAGCCAACCAGCGCGGCGAGTTCCCGATCGAGCAGCGTCGGATCGCCGGCGTTCAGCTCAACGAGCCGGCGCAGGTGTGTGATGCTTTCGACGTCGATATCCACGCAGCCCAAGCCGACGCGCGAACCCTGCACGTGCGCCACCACAGTCTCCATGGAAATTGCCGCGTCCTCGCCAAGGCTCAACACGAGGCGACAGGCATCGCCGGCATGCGCCAGCCACAAGCCGTGCACCTCGACCAGCGCACCGTTCAGGGATATGTCGATGAGTTCGGCAGGAATCGCGGCCGCGTCCCCGGTCAACTGTACGTTGGCCCGGAACCCGGCGCGCCAGAAGCGGCGACGATCGGCGGAATCACTCATGCTGGCGCACCACCACGGCTGACTTTGACGGGATCATTATAGGCCGGCCAACGCCTGCGCCATGCGTTCCAGTGCCCGGTCCAGCGTCGTGCGCGGGCAGCCGAAGTTGAGCCGCACAAAGCGCGCGTACTCGTCGCCGCGGCCGAAATCGCGGCCGTCCGAAAGCCCGACCCCGCCCGCCTCGAAGAAACGCGCCGGATGGTCGATGCCGGTCGTCTCGATCCAGGCGAGGTAGGTCGCCTCCACCGGCGTCGTGGCGAGCCCGGGCATCTCCGCCACCGCGCGCAGCACGCGCTCGCGATTGGCGCGCAGGTATTCGATCAGCGCCCGCCGCCAGGGCCCGCCGAGCCGGTACGCCGCTTCGCAGGCGGCCAGCCCAAGTACGTTGGCATGCGGCACGATGCCGCTCATGGCGCGGCGGAAGTCGCGCCGTAGCCCGCTCTCGGGAATGATCGCGAACGCGCATCCCAGGCCCGGCACGTTGAAGGTCTTCGACGGCGCCATGAGCGTGATGCTGCGCGCCGCCGCCTGTTCGGAGACCATCGCGAACGGCCGGTGGCAGCCCTCCAGCACCAGGCCGCAATGGATCTCGTCGGAGCAGACGACCATGTCGTGCCGCTCGGCGAGCGCGGCGATGTCCTGCAGTTCGTCGTCGCTCCACACGCGCCCGACCGGATTGTGCGGATGGCAAAGCAGGAACAGGCGCGCCTTGCTCACTGCGATCGCCGCTTCCGTCGCCGAAAGGTCCCACGACCAGCGCATCTCGTGCCGCACCAGCGGCGCGATCGCCAGATCGCGGCCTGACAGCGCTGGCGCCGACAGGAAAGGCGGATAGATCGGCGTGGCCGTGAACACTGCGCCTTCGACTGCACGACAGGCAACGTTGAGGCCCGTCACCAACCCCGGCAGCCAGACGATCCAGTCAGGCTCGATGTGCCAGCCGTACTCGTCGTCCAGGTGCCGCAGGACCGAATCGACGAGCGACGGCCACGGACCGCCGTAGCCGAACGTGCCGCGATCCACGCGCCGGTGCAGCGCCTCGACCACCGCCGGCGGTGCGGCAAAATCCATGTCCGCCACCCACAGCGGCAATATGTCGCGGCCGGCATACTTGTTCCACTTGACGGAGTCGCCGCCGCCGAAATCGATGACGGTATCGAAATTGAAGGCCATGGACGAGAGGGTATCATTGCGGCTCCCGCCTTTCGAGCCCGCAACGTGAAGATCGCCACCTGGAACGTCAATTCGCTGAAGGTCAGGCTGCCGCACGTGCTCGACTGGCTGGCGGCGCAGAAGCCCGACGTGCTCTGCCTGCAGGAGACGAAGCTCGAGGACAAGGCGTTTCCATTCGCGGAACTCGAAGCCGCCGGCTACCGCGCCGCGCACCACGGCCAGAAGACCTACAACGGCGTCGCCATCCTGGCGCGCGACGAAACCGCCGACCTCGTGCGCAACATTCCCGATTTCGACGACCCTCAGGCGCGCGTGATCGCGGCTACCGTCGGCGGCACCCGCATCGTCTGCGCATACATGCCCAACGGCCAGGCCGTCGGTTCCGACAAGTACGAGTACAAGCTCAAGTGGCTGCGCGCGCTCAATGCGTGGTTGAAGGAGGAAATCGCGCACCATCCCCAACTGGCGCTGCTCGGCGACTACAACATCGCTCCCGAGGATCGCGACGTGCATGATCCCGTGGCCTGGCGCGACCAGATCCTCTGCTCCGAACCGGAGCGTGACGCCTTCCGCGCCCTCACGGCGCTCGGCCTCGCCGATGCGTTTCGCCTGTTCGACCAGCCCGAAAAGACATTTAGCTGGTGGGATTACCGCATGCTCGGCTTCCAGAAGAACCAGGGCCTGCGCATCGACCACATCCTGTTATCAAAGGCGCTGGCGGCGAAGTGCACCGCCTGCGACATCGACCGCGCACCGCGCAAGCTGCAACGTCCGTCCGATCATGCCCCCGTCATCGCGGAGATCGGCCCGTGAACACCGACACGCTGCGCGAACTCTATCCGGTGCTGGCCAAGCTGCCCACCGCGCTCGCCACGCGCGTGCAGGAGGAGGCGCAGACGCTGACCGTGCCCGACGGCACCGTCGTATTCGACGAACGCCAGGCCTGCCAGGGCTTCCCGTTCGTGATCAGGGGCGACATCCGGGTGGTCAAGCCGGCCGCCAACGGCCGCGAGCTGCCGCTTTACCGGGTGCTACCTGGCGAATCCTGCATCATCACCTCGAGCTGCCTGCTCGGCCACACCGACTACAACGCGCGCGGCATCGCCGAGGGCGAAACCGCGCTGGCGCTGATGCCGCGCCCGCTGTTCGACCGGCTGATGGGCGAGCCGCCTTTTCGCGACTTCATCTTCCATTTGTTCTCCGAGCGCATCGCCGACCTCATGCAGTTGATCGAGGAGGTCGCCTTCCGCAAGCTCGACCAGCGCCTGGCCGGCCTGCTGCTGGGCAAGGGCAAGGTCGTGCATGCCACGCACCAGCAGCTCGCCGACGAGCTGGGCAGCGTGCGCGAAATCATCAGCCGGCTTCTCAAGGGTTTTGCCGAGCAGGGGCTGGTGCGGCTGGCGCGCGAGCAGGTGGAAATCCTCGACCCCGCCGGGCTGCGCCGGATCGCCGGAATCTGACCTGAGTGACTTAGGTCACAGACGCCGCACAGCCGGCGTGGTCAAATCCGCCCGTCGCTCCCAACCGTTTACAGGAGAATCATCATGAAACTGAATGTCGGCGGCATCGACCGCGTCCTGCGTATCGTCGTCGGCCTGGCGCTGGTCGCCTGGGCCCTGATGGGCGGCCCCGTGTGGGCCTGGATCGGCATCGTGCCCCTGGCCACGGGTGCCATCGGCTTCTGCCCGCTCTACCCGATACTCGGCATGAGCACCTGCGCCAAGAAGTAGGTTTGCCACCTGGCCGGTAACCCCCGTTCCGGTCCGGAGAAACGGCCTGCCCCTCGGGGCGGGCCGTTTCACTATGCATCTTCCAACGCGCAGATCAGTCCTTTACGAGAAAATCAAGGTACTTCACCTGATGTATCACCGCGTTAAGGGACAGGTGGTCGTAGTCCTTGTAGATCGGCATGCCGTCCGGTGACAAGGACGGGCACTTATCCGCGTCGCAAAGGAACTCGAATGGATCTACTATTTCGGCCCCGGACCTTCTCGCAATGCCGATGATTCGACTGCGCGCCGGCTCTGATCGTTGAATCGCATCCCTTGTCGGCAGCGGTTTGATCGCAACACCAACCCCGCCGATGAAGCTTCGGCTGACGAGGCTCTGGGGCGCGAGTTCCTCCCCGAACGGGTTGTCCAATACAAAGTAGACCTGCTTGCCGGACTCGACGAGCAACTTGGAGGCAGATTCGAACTTTTCATCAATTTGGCGCATTTGCGCCTCAGTCAGCGGTCCCCGGTGGGCGTCCCCGCCGACTGTCCCCCCAAGCTCGGTTCCGCAACAACGGATTGCATAGTTGATCTTGTCACTGCCATAGGTAAGCGCCCAGAAATTTGAGATGACAATCCGGCCAATCGACTTGTCGTCGCGTATCCTTCTCGCCGCTTCCAGCAACCCGTCCGGGTCCAGATAGTCCAGGTTATACAGGACCTGAGCGCGCCTGCTTTCCGATACGGCCGACGCCGTTGCAAGCAGAGCCGCGAATGTGTTCCTGTATTGCTGCGCATGACTGTCACCGAGCATCAGCAGCTTGTGTCGGGCATCCCTGTTTCCCAGCGCGCCAAAGCCGTATTTGTCATCCACGTATTCGAACTCAGGCGTTGGATATCCACTGAATTCGAAATACTGCAACACCGGATTGCCGTACGAACGAGGGTGGAAGTATCCCTTGCGGATCAGAACGCCCACGATGCCGATCAGAAGCATCAACACCACGAGCGCGATGACCTTTAGCCTGGCGCGGCGCCCGAACCGAAGCGGCTTCTCGATCACTTCGTACGTGAGCCACGCGAGAGCAAACGCGATTGCGACTGCGATCATTCGCGCTTCCAGTCCGGGTGACTCATTTTCGACAATGTGAGCAAACGACAACAACGGCCAGTGCCACAAATACAAGGGGAAACTGATTACCCCGATCCAGACCAATACCCGGTTGGACAGCAAGCGCCGATTGACCCACGATTGCGGGCCGGAGGAAATGATCATTGCGGCACCGAACGTGGGCAATAGCGCCCAGGTGCCAGGGAACTGCTTCTCCTTCGTGATCACGACTAACGCGGCGATCACCAATGCCAACCCGAGCCAGGAAAGAAGGTCCGTCAGCCATGACTCCCGCATTGCCGACGAGGGCAGACCAGGCGCCTTTCCGGTTACGTCGTTGCAACCGGTTGTGGCCCGACGCACCCGGCCGGCCAGCGAAACGTAGGCCAAGATAGACCCAACCAACAGTTCCCAGAATCGCGCGAAGGGCGAATAGAACGCGGCGACCGCGTTGGAATCAGAGTATTTCAGGTTCAAGTAGAACGACATACCCGCAATGATTACGATCAGCGGAAGTCTGATGGCCTTGAATCGATGTGCACACCACAACAACAGCGGCCAGACGATATAGAACTGCTCCTCGATTCCCAGACTCCATAGGTGCAGGAGAGGTTTGACCTCGGCCACACTGTCGAAATACCCGCTCTCTTTCCAGAGCGTAAAGTTGGACACGAATGTGGCGCCACCCGCGACATGTCGTCCCAATTGTCTGTATTCCCCGGCAATGAGGACGAGCCATCCCAACAACAAGCAAGTAACCAGCACACACGACAGCGCCGGAAAGATCCGCCTTACGCGACGACCGTAGAATTCCCAGAAGCGAAAGCTGTCGCCATCAAGACTCTCGAAAATGATGGTCGAGATCAGATAGCCGGAAATCACAAAGAATATGTCGACGCCGACAAATCCGCCGACCGCCAATGTGGGAAATGCGTGAAAGCCGATTACCGCAAGGACGGCGATCGCACGCAGCCCGTCAATATCGGGACGGTACTTGGGATGGGCCAGAGGAGTCCTGGATTGAGGGGATGACATCCGTTCAGCTTCCTGCATATGGCGGCAGACTATAAGTATGCCGCTTGGTTGGTGACAACACGTCTGGCGAATCCTGATATGCCCTTGCCATCTCGCGGCGCTTTGGATCTGCGTTAGGAACCGTTTCGCGCCGCCGACGCAGCCATCGATAGTACCAAGCGCACGTAGTCCCCCACCGCCAGTTCCTCGGCGCGTGCGGTCGGTTTGATGCCGACCGCTTCGAGGCCCGATTCATCCACCAGCCCGCGCAGGTTGTTGCGCAGCATCTTGCGCCGTTGGCCGAAGGCCGCCAGCACGAGCCTTGCCAGCAGCGCCTCGTCGCGCGCAGCCAGCACGACCTTGGCCTTCGGAATCAGGCGCACGATCGCGGAATCGACCTTGGGAGCGGGGTTGAAGGCTCCGGGTGGAACAACGATCAGCCGGTCCATGTCGAAGCGATACTGCAGCATCACCGAGAGCCGCCCGTAATCGGCCGTGCCCGGATCGGCGACCATGCGATCGACGACTTCCTTCTGCAGCATGAAGTGCATGTCGCGCACGGCGTCGGCGAAGCCCGCAAGGTGAAACAGCAGCGGTGTCGAAATGTTGTAGGGCAGGTTGCCGACAACGCGAAGATCCGAACCCAGCGCGCCGAAGTCGAATTCGAGGGCGTCGCCTTCGTGGATGGTCAGGCGCGACGGCTCGAAGCGCTCGCGCAGGCGCGCGATCAGGTCGCGGTCGATCTCGACCACGTGCAGATGCTCGACGCGTTCCAGCAGGGGTTCGGTCAGCGCACCCAAACCGGGCCCGATCTCGACGACGCGGTCCGCGCGCTGCGGCGCGATCGCCTCGACGATGTTGCGGATGATGCCGGGCGAGACCAGGAAGTTCTGCCCAAACCTCTTGCGAGGCCGATGTGCTTCACCCGGGCCGTTCATTGCCTCGAAACGATTTCGGCAGCGATCCTCACCGCCGCGAACAGGCTGGCGGGACTCGCTCGACCCGTGCCAGCGAGGTCGAGCGCGGTACCGTGGTCGACGGACGTACGCAGGATCGGCAGGCCCAGCGTGATGTTGATGCCTTCCTCGAAGGCGGCGTACTTCAACACGGCGAGGCCCTGGTCGTGGTACATCGCGAGTTGCGCGTCCGATCCGGCCAGCATGTGGCGCGTGAACAGCGTGTCGGCCGGCAGCGGACCGACGAGATCCATGCCCTCTGCTCGCAAGGCTTCGAGCACGGGCGCAATCACTTCGATTTCTTCCGTGCCGAGGTGTCCGCCCTCGCCGGCGTGCGGGTTGAGGCCGGCCACGAGTATGCGCGGCTTCGCGAAGCCGAACTTGCCGACGAGGTCACGATGCAGGATGCGTATCGTCGTCGTCAGGTCTTCCTTCGTGATCGCGGCTGGCACGTCCTTCAGCGGCAGGTGCGTGGTCGCCAGCGCAACGCGCAGGCCCGCCTGTTCACCGGTACCGGCCAGCATCATGACGACACGTGGCGTGCGGGTGCGCTCGGCAAGGTATTCGGTGTGTCCGGTGAAATGGATACCGGCGTCGTTGATGACGCCCTTGTGCACCGGCGCGGTCACCATGGCGGCATATTCGCCGCTCGTGCAGCCATCGCATGCCGCATCGAGCAGGTCGAGCACATAGCGCGCGTTGGCGGCGTCGAGCTTGCCGTGTACAACCGGCGCCCGCAGCGGGATATGGCGAATCTCGAGGCCGCCGATGTCGACGCCGAGCAGGCGCGCGCGCGCGGCCAGCAGGTCGCGGTCGCCGATGACGACCACACGGCGCACCATCGGGGCTGACTTTGCCAGCGCCAGGCAGATGTCCGGGCCGATGCCGGCCGGTTCACCGCTCGTGACGGCGATGGGGATCACTTCTCTTCCAGGCGGTACTCGACGTAGGCGCGGTCGCGCAGCTGGCGCAGCCAGTCCTGGTACGCCTCATCCGACTTGCGCTCGCGCAGCGTCTGGCGCGCCATCTGGCGGCGGCGTTCCTTGGTGGCATCCTCGGTGCGGCGCTCCAGCACCTGGATCAGGTGCCAGCCGAACGGCGAGCGGACCGGACCGCTGATCTCGTTGATCTTCAGGGCATTCATCGCCTTTTCGAATTCCGGCACGGTATCGCCTTCGAAGAGCCAGCCGAGGTCGCCGCCCTTGGCCGCCGACAGGTCGTTCGAATGCACGCGCGCCAGTTCGGCGAAGTCGGCACCGTTGTCGAGCCGCTCCTTCAGCACGACGACACGCTGGTGCGCGTCGTTGTCGGACATGAGCTCGTTGACCTTGATGAGGATGTGCCGGGCGTGCGTCTGCTTGAGCGCCTGCGTCGGCGCGGCACCACCACGGCGATCCAGCAACCTGACGATGTGATAGCCGGCCGGACTGCGCAGGACGGCGCTCGTCTCGCCCGGCTTCATCGTGCGCACCGCGTCTGCATAGAGATTGGGCAGGCGATCAACAGGCCGCGCATCCATGACGCCGCCCTTGAGGCCGTCCGGCGCATCGGAGAAGGCCGCGGCGACACGAGCGAACTCCTCGCCCGCCTTGAGCTGGTCCATGGCCTGCTGAACGCGCGCGCGGCTGCGCTCGAGCTGCTGCGCACTGGCCTGCTCCGGCACGCGCACGATGATGTGCGCCACCTGCACGACGTCGGCGCCATTCGCGCTTTCCGCGCTCTCGAGGTAGTTGTCGATCTCGCCCTCGGAAACCGTCAACTGGCTGTCCACCTCGCGATCGCGCAGGCGCGAGATGATGATCTCCTGGCGGATCTCCTCGCGGAACTTGTCCCAGACCACGCCGTCGCGCTCGATGGCCTTGCGGAAATCTGCCGGGGAGAGTCCGTTCGAGCTGGCGATGCGCGCCAACGCCGCGTCCACTTCGATGTCCGATACCTGGACGCCGACTTCCTTGGCGAGTTGCAGCTGGGCGCGGTCGACGATCATGCGTTCGAGGATCTGTTTCTCGAGGACGCTTTGCTCAGGCAACTGGACGTTCTGGCCGCGCAGCTGCCGCTCGACCAGGGCCACGCGCGTGCGCAGTTCGTAGAGCGTGATCGCCTCGCTGTTGACGACCGCCACAATACGGTCGGCACCGACCGGCGTTGCGCCGCCCGTCGCGGCCACGGCCGGCGGCGCCGCCAGCAGCAGGAGGAATAAGGGCAAGTATCGCTTCATGGAATCCGTCAGTAAGCTCCAAAAATCGGGTCGGCCGTCGGCTGATTGATGACGCCGTAGCCGGCAATGTTGCGTTTGAGAAGCTCGATAGGATTGGTGCCGATGCTGGCCAGTCCGTTAAGTTCGAGCTGGATGAAGAACGAGGTCGACGTCGTGGCAGTAGTGGTCGCGAGCCGGTGAAACGCCATGCGCGCGACCCAGCAGCCGCCATCATACTCCAGGCCGGCGACGCCCTCGACGAGGCGCTTGTCCTTGACGGAATAGTCGTAGCGGCCGACCGCATACCAGCCACGGAACAGCGGCCACTGGATCGACAAGTCGACTTCGCCAATCTGGTCGCGCGTGTAGCGGTAGCCGACGTTGGCGACCTTGCCGAACTCGGGCGAGTAGCGCAGGCCCGCGTTGGCGACTTCCGTGCGCGAGAAGAACGGGCTGTACTGCCAGCCGACGTCAAGGTGCAGGCGCGGCGCCAGCAGCCCGGAGAAGGCGGCCAGCAGGTCGGTTTTGCGATTGGTACGCGGTACTTCGCCCGGCAGCGTCACCTCCTGGTCCCGGAAGTAGAAGCGCTGCCCGATGGCGCCGCGCAGCACTTCGGCGCCGTTGGCCGGATCGATCAACCGCGACGTGATCGCGCTCGTCAATTGATTCGCATCGCCAATCCGGTCCGACCCGGCGTAGCGGTTTTCGCTGAAGATCTGGGCAAAGTTGAAGTCCATCAGGCCGGAATCGAATACAGGGATCCGGCTCTGGTCGCGATTCGGCACATAAACGTAATAGAGCCGCGGCTCCAGCGTCTGGATCACCGACTTGCCCGCCCATTCGGTGTCGCGCTCCATGGTGAAGCCCGTGTCGAGGCTGGAGATCGGCACTTCGCGGCTCACTTGACCGGGCGTATCCGCCGTCTGGCCGCTCAAGCTGTAACGCGTGAGGTGCACCCCGACCTTGGGCGTCAGGAAGAAGGCCGCGGTCTGCATCGGCAGCGATACCTGCGGGTAGAGCACGGCACGTTCCGCGGTCACCTGCGTCGGGTGCTCGAAGTTCACGTACTCGCCCGAGAAACTGAAATTGAGGCCGGCGGGAAGGTCCGGACGCAGCGCCGTAACGAGCAGTTGCGGCGCCTTCTGGTAAGGAATGGCCACCGGCGCCGCCGGATCCTGCAAGGTCTGGTAGCGCTGCACCATCAGCATCGCGCTCCACCATGACTGCGCGTAGGTCAGGCTGCCCTGGCGCAGCAGGTTGGCCTGCGAGACCATCGCCACGCGCGACGACAGGTCCGCGAAGTACGTGTCGTCCGAGACGCCGTTGACGTTGAGATTCCCCGTCAGCCCGGGAGCGAACGTCTGGTCGTGCAGGAACGCGTAGGCGTAGCGGTCGGTGCCGGTCAGGCGATCGCTCGGCAGGTACTCGAAGTGGGCCTGGCCCCGGTAGGCATATTCAAGATAGCGGAACTCCGAGTTCATCTGGATGCCGCGCCGGCTCAACACGCGCGGTGAAATCGTCGCGTCCATGTTCGGCGCGATGTTCCAGTACCACGGTACGGTCAGTTCGAGGCCGCTCGTCGTGCTGGTACCGTAGCTGGGAGCCAGCAGGCCCGACTTGCGCCGCTCGTTGAGCGGAAAGCTGAACCAGGGCGAATAGAGGATGGGCACGTCCTTGAACACGACCGTCGCGCCCTTGCCCTCGCCCAATTCCCGGTTGTAGTTGAGCGTGAGCTCGTCGGCATCGACGTACCAGTCGCGGTTCGGCGAACAGGTGCTGAAGGTTCCCTTGTCGAGCCGGTACAGGCCGTCGCCTTCGAAATCCAGGCTGCGGGCCTCGCCGCTGCCCGTGACGGGCTTGCGCGGCAGATCGAGCAGGCCTCGCGTCGCGGGCACGCGCGTGAAGCTGTAGTGCGGTTCCTCGAACACGCCCAGGTTGTCCTGCACCTTCATGCGCAGGTGCGGACCGCTGATCCGGTCGTCCCTGCGCTTCAGGCGCACGTCGCCGGTCGCCTCCAGTTCGTCTTCGAGCGGCCGGTAGACCATGCGATCGGCGTCCACTGTCAGATCGTCGCGCTGCAGCTCGGCGTGGCCTTCGGCAACGGTTTCGACATCCGTCTGGCCGGAGATGTGGTCGGCCAGGATTTCGGTGCTGCCGGGCTCGGCCTTCGGCCTGGCCGGCGGCGTCTGCGCCGCGGCCGCTCCCGCCAGCGCGCCGAACAGGATGACAATCAAATGTTCGCGCAGGCGCGAGTGCATCGTTCGATGGATTCGCGCCGAGGCGCGCCGCAAGCCAATGATAGAATTTCGATTCTAGCATTCGGACCGGTTCAATCAGCGTGGACGCCCATCAGCAGCGGCAGCAGGAGATCGGGGACTGGCTCCGCGCATTGATGCCGGGGCGTGTATTCACGCTGGCCCCGGCGTCTGCAGATGCGAGTTTCCGCCGCTACCTGCGCGCAACTTTCGACGACGGAGGAACCGCCGTCATCATGGATGCGCCGCCGGCGCACGAGGACGTCAAGCCCTGGCTCCATGTGCAGCGGCTGTTCCACGCCGCCGGCGCGCACGTGCCCGACGTACTCGCCACGGACCTTGAGCGCGGTTACCTGCTGCTCTCGGATCTCGGGTCCACGACCTATCTCGCCAACCTCACGGAGGCGAATGCCGATGCGCACTATCGCGCCGCCATCGAGGCGTTGATCCGCATCCAGCTCGCCAGCCGACCGAACGAGCTACCGCCGTACGACCGCATGCTGCTCGAACGCGAACTCAACCTCTTTCCAGACTGGTACCTCGCCCGGCACGTCAAGGTGGACCTCGACGACGCCCAGCGGGCGAGCCTCGCCGCGACCTTCGAGAAGATCCTGGCCGTGAACCTTGCCGAGCCGGCCGTCTATGTTCATCGCGACTACCACTCGCGTAACCTGATGGTGACCGAGCCCAATCCGGGCATCGTCGATTTCCAGGACGCGGTGTTCGGGCCCATCAGCTACGACCTCGTCTCGCTGTTCAAGGATGCCTACATCGAATGGCCTGAGGAACGCACGCTCGACTGGCTGATCCGCTACTGGCAGGCGGCGAAAAAGGCCGGTCTGCCGGTGCGTGCGGACTTCGTCGACTTCCACCGCGACTACGAGTGGATGGGCGTGCAGCGCCACGTCAAGGTGCTGGGCATCTTTGCGCGCCTTTGGCACCGCGACGGCAAGGACGGCTACCTCAAGGACATGCCGCTGGTCGCGCGCTACCTGCGCACGGCCTGCGAGCGCTGGCGCGAACTGGCGCCGCTGCTGCAGATTCTCGACCTTGCCGAGAACCGGCAAGCCGAAGCGGGGTACACCTTCTGAAAGCGATGATCCTCGCGGCGGGGCGCGGCGAGCGCATGCGCCCGCTCACCGACCGCACGCCGAAGCCGCTCCTGCCGGTCGCCGGCAAGCCGCTGATCGTGTGGCACCTGGAGCGGCTGGCGCGTGCCGGCATCCGCGACCTCGTCATCAACCACG
>DATJQH010000029.1:0-27491 GCA_035505955.1 Rhodocyclaceae bacterium | reverse complement strand
TCGACTAATCGGCGTCTGCTTTCAGACAAGCCGAACGTCGCATATGGGCACATCTGAAACCTTCGGCTGAAAGTCAGCTTCGGCAGTACGCCGTGCAACACCGCTCGTTGTTCGCATCGTCGGCCGAAGGTATGCTGCAGTCGAAGCGGAGATCACATGGCCTCGGATATTGAATTCGTCGAATACGTGTGCGACCAGTCGCGCGCGGCGGGAGCGATTTCGTTCAGGAAGATGTTCGGCGATTACGCCATCTACTGCGACGGCAAAGTGGTCGCGCTCGTTTGCGACAACCAGTTCTTCCTGAAGCCGACGACGGCCGGTCGCGCCGCGATTGGCAAGGCGGTCGAGGCGCCGCCCTATCCCGGCGCGAAGCCGCACTTCCTGATCGGCGACGGCCTCGACGACCGCGAATGGCTGGCCAACCTGGTGCGCATCACGGAACGCGAATTGCCGCCTCCGAAACCGAAGAAGCCCAAGGCGAAGAAGCCGCGCCAGGCTTAGTTGGCGGCCGCCAGCCGCGCGCGCAGCTGGCCGCAGGCGCCGGCGACATCCTGCCCGGCGGAGTTGCGGATCTTGGCCAGGATGCCGTGCCGGTGCAGATGCAGCGCCATCGCTTCGGCGCGCGCCATTTCGGGCCGGCGGAAATCCGCGCCGTCGACCTCGTTGAACGGAATCAGGTTCATGACGGCGTAATGGCCGGCGAGCAGCCGGACGATGCCTTCGAGTTCGTCGTCACCGTCGTTCACGCCTTCGATCAGCGTCCACTGGTACTGGATGGGATAGTGCGTTGCTTGCGAGTATGCGTTGGCCAGTGCGACGAGTTCCACCGGCTCGATGCGCGGTGCGCGCGGCATCAGTTGCGCGCGCAGATCGGCTTTCGTCGAGTGCAGCGACAGCGCCAGCGCCGGCTTGACGCGGCACTGCGGCAGGCGCTCGAACACGCGGCGATCACCGACGGTCGAAAACACCAGATTCTTGTGGCCGATGCCGCCGGCGGTGCCGAGCAGGTCGATGGCCTCCAGCACGTTGTCCATGTTGTGCGCCGGTTCGCCCATGCCCATGAACACGACCTTCTTCACGACGCGGCGTGTGCGTGCCGCCACCACCTGGGCGACGATCTCGGCGCTGCCCATCTGCCGCAGCAGCCCGCCCTGCCCCGTCATGCAGAACCTGCAGCCGACCGCGCAGCCGACCTGCGTCGAGACACAGAGTCCGTCGCGCGCGAGCAGCACGCTCTCGACGGTCTGCCCGTCCGCGAGTTCGAGCAGCAGGCGCACGGAGCCGTCCTCGCTCGGGTGCGCGCTCTGCACGCGCGCGAGGGCATGCAAATCCAAAGTCAGTCCCGGCAGGACGCCGAGCACGGCCTGCGGGGGCGCGTGCGCGGCATCGTGCGCGTCGAGGGGGCGTGCGTGCATCCATGCACGCAGGATGCGCTCGATGTGGGTCGGCTTGGCGCCCAGGCCGGCCAGGCGCTGGCGGATGTCGGCGATGCGCATGGCGGCACGGAAACCGGCCAGGCTAGCTGGTGCCGGAGGCCTCGACGTGGAGAATGCCGCCGCGACCGTGCAGCGACTTGCTGCGATACATGGCCTTGTCGACGACGCCGATGACCTCTTCCAGAGTGGCACCGTGTTCGGGGAAGCGGCCCATGCCGATCGAGACGCCGAAGTCGATGCGGTTGTCGCGCGCCCAGTCGTGGATGGCCTGGCGCATGCGCTGGGCCACCAGTTCGCCGCCCTCGCGCGAGGTCGCCGGCAGGATGACGATGAACTCGTCGCCGCCGTAGCGCGCCACGAGGTCGACGCCGCGCACGCTCTCGGCGATGCGCCGCGCGGCCGCCGTCAGCACCTGGTCGCCGACGTGGTGGCCGTGCGTATCGTTGACGGCCTTGAAGCCGTCGAGGTCGGCAAACAGCACCACCGCCTCGCTGCTCCGGTCTTCGGGCGAGCCGAACAGGTGCGTGGCGCGCTCGATCAGCGCGCGCCGGTTGAGGAGCCCGGTCAGCGAATCGACGTTGCGCTCGTGCGCCAGCTTGGCGCGGCCGCGCTCGATCTTGGCGGTCAGCGAATACGAGTAGAGGACGACGATCGTGAAAAACACCAGGAAGAACACGGCGCTCACGGAGAACAGCTGCACGTAGTCGAACAGGCGGCTCGCCACGATCAGCGCCGCGGCGCCCAGGCTGCCGATCACCGCCTCGCCGAACAGGCCAAGGCCGTAGCGCATGCCGTTGCCGAGGATCACCATCAGGTAGACGAGGAAGCCCGGCGAGGTGACGGCGGTGTCGGCAAGCACCGCGAACGATGCCATGCCGATGTCCACCCACATGGTGAGCCGCTGCCGCCATGGCGCATGCGGCAAGCGCGCCGCATGGCGCATGAAGTAGGCGATCTCCATGCCGTAGGCGAGGAAGGCGAACGTGACGACGCCGAGGCTCGTCCAGGGCCGTACCTGCGCCGCGCCGCCGAAGTTGAAATAGACCAGCGCCAGGGCGCAGAAGAGCAGCCGCGTCCAGTACTGGCTGCGCTGGTCCTCCCAGGAAAGCGGCCGTTCGAGACCGTGTCGCGCGATGCCCGCGAAGCGCCGATCGAGCCCGGAACGGCGGTCGCCAGCGCGCCGCGTGTGGCTGCGCTCGCCGTCCTCGCCGCCCTCGCCGCGCTGGCGCGATCCCGCGCCGGCGGAATCCATGTGCCGCGTCACGGCTGGCGCCCGTTCAGGCCGCGCAGCAGGTCGGCTTCGATGTCGTCGACCGCTTCCAGGCCGACCGCGATGCGCAGCAGCCCCTCGCCGATGCCCGCTTCGGCGCGCGCCTCGGCCGAAATGCGGCCGTGCGTGGTCGACGCCGGATGCGTGATGGTGGTCTTGGTGTCGCCCAGGTTGGCCGTGATCGACAGCAGCTTGCAGTGGTCGACCACGCGCCATGCTTCCGCGCGGCCGCCCTTCACTTCGAACGAGACGATGGCGCCGCCGCTCGACTGCTGGCGCATCGCCAGCGCATGCTGCGGATGCGAAGGCAGGCCCGGGTAATACACGCGCTCGACCTTCGGGTTGGCCTCGAGCCGGCGCGCAAGATCCAGCGCCGCGGCCGACTGCGCCTGCATGCGGATCTTCAACGTCTCCATGCCCTTCAGGATCACCCAGGCGTTGAACGGCGACAGCGACGGCCCCGCCGTGCGCAGGAATTTGAATACCTCTTCGGTCAGCGTCTTGTTCCCGCACACCGCACCGCCCAGCACGCGGCCCTGGCCGTCGAGGTACTTGGTGGCGGAATGGATCACGAGGTCGGCGCCCAGATCGAGCGGCCGCTGCAGCGCCGGCGTGCAGAAGCAGTTGTCGACCGCCAGCAGCGCGCCGCGCTCGTGCGCCACCGCCGCCAGCGCGGTGATGTCGAACACTTCGGTGAGGGGATTCGACGGCGTCTCGATGAACACGAGCTTCGTGTTTGCCCTGATCGCGGCTCGGAAGGATTCCGGCCGCGTGCCGGCGACGAAGGTCGTGTCGACGCCAAAGCGCGTGAAGATGTTGCCGAACAGCTGCTGGGTGGCGCCGAACAGGCTGCGCGAAGCGACCACGTGGTCGCCGGCCTTGAGCAGTGCCATGACGGTGGCAAGGATCGCCGACATGCCGCTTGCCGTGGCGATGCAGCCCCCCGCGCCTTCGAGCGCGGCCAGACGATCCTGCATCACGCTGACCGTCGGGTTCGAGAAGCGGGCATACACCATGCCCTCCTCGGTCCCGGCAAACCGCGCCGCGGCCTGCGCTGCGTTCTCGAAGACGAAGCTCGACGTCAGGTAGAGCGCTTCGGCGTGCTCGCCGAAGTGGCTGCGCTCCTGGCCGGCGCGCACTGCGAGCGTATCGAGTTGATAGCGCTCACTCATCTGCGGTGACGAGGTTGAGGTCGAGCTGGTTGCCCTCGACGTCGTCCGCCGAGACCTTCGCCGGCCTGCCGCGCGCCGCTTCGACGGCCGCGAGGTACTCCACGGAGACGTCGCCGGTGATGTACTTGCCGTCGAAGCACGAGGTGTCGAACTGGGTGATGGCCGGATTCAGCGAGCGCACGGCCGTGCGCAGCGCATCGAGGTCCTGGTAGATCAGGGCGTCGGCGCCGATCTCGCGCCGGATCTCTTCGTCGGTGCGGAAGGCGGCGATCAGCTCGGAGCGCGTCGGCATGTCGATGCCGTAGACGTTGGGGAAACGCACGGGCGGGCTGGCGGAAGCGAAATACACCTTCTTGGCGCCGGCCTCGCGCGCCATCATGATGATCTCCTGGCTCGTGGTGCCGCGCACGATCGAGTCGTCGACCAGCAGCACGTTCTTGCCACGGAATTCCTGGGCAATGGCGTTGAGCTTCTGGCGCACGGACTTCCTGCGCACGGCCTGGCCCGGCATGATGAAGGTGCGGCCGATGTAGCGGTTCTTGACGAAGCCCTCGCGGTAGGGAATGCCGAGCCGCGTTGCCAGTTCCATGGCGGCTGGCCGGCTCGAATCCGGAATCGGGATCACCGAGTCGATGGCGAGGTGCGGCATCGTGTGGCGGATCTTGTCGGCGAGGAATTCGCCCATCTTGACCCGCGTGTCGTAGACCGAGATGCCGTCCATCAGCGAGTCGGGACGCGCGAGATAGACGTACTCGAACATGCAGGGAGCATGAATGGTGCGCTCGGCGCACTGGCGGCTGACGAAGCGGCCCTGACGGTCGATCAGCACGGCTTCGCCCGGTTCCACGTCGCGCAGGAACTTGAAGCCAAGCGTGTCGATGGCGACGCTCTCCGACGCGACAAGGTACTCGGTGCCCGCCGGCGTTTCGTTCTTGCCGATGACCAGCGGCCGGATGCCGTAGGGATCGCGGAACGCGAGCAGACCGTAGCCGGCGACCATGGCCACGACCGCGTAGGCGCCGCGCACGCGCCGGTGCACGCCGGCCACGGCCTTGAAGATGGTTTCAGCGTCGACGTGATACTTTGTGGCCGAGGCCTGCAACTCGTGCGCGAGGACGTTGAGCAGCACCTCCGAATCGGAGTTGGTGTTCATGTGCCGCAGGTCCTGCAGGAACATGTCGCGCTTCAACTGGTCCGCGTTGGTCAGGTTGCCGTTGTGCGCCAGCATCAGCCCGAACGGCGAATTGACGTAGAACGGCTGCGCCTCGGCCGCGTTGTAGGCCGAGCCGGCCGTCGGATAGCGGCAGTGGCCGATGCCCCAGTTGCCGTACAGGACGCGCATGTTGCGCGTGCGGAACACATCGCGGACCATGCCCGATCCCTTGTGCATGTGGAAGCGGCCTTCGTCCTCGGTCGCGATGCCGGCCGCATCCTGGCCGCGGTGCTGAAGCACCTGGAGGCCATCGTAGAGGAGCTGGTTCACCGGCGTCGTCGCCACCACGCCCAGAATGCCGCACATATCCTTTGTCCGTCCGCTACCTGTAATGAATCCGTTTGCCCAATTCCGCCGGTAACCATGGCTTCGCCGCGATCACCGCCGTTTCCATCGGCGGCGCCAGCACGGCGTCCCGCCACCACTGACTCTTCGGCAACGAGGTCAAGCCCGCCACCAGCACCGCCACGAACACGATCAACGTCCCGCGGACGATACCGAAACCGGCGCCGAGCAGCCTGTCCAGCACACCCAATCCGACTGCCCGCAGCAAGGTCCGCAGCAACACCCGGGCAACCGCGAAGAGAACCAGCACGCCAACGACGATCACCCCGAAACCGACAGCGTAACGCAACGCCGGTTCCGCCACCACCCCCGCGAAGAGAGCGCCCGCCTCACCCGCAAATGTGCGCGCGGCGATGAATGCCGCCACCCATGCCGCCAGCGCCAGCACCTCGGCGACCATGCCCCGCCACAACCCGAGCAGTGCGGAAGCGGCGATCACCGCGAGCACCGCAACATCGAAGCCCGTCACTTACTTCTGCACCACTTTGCCCGTGACGCCAATCTTGCGAATCTTCGCCTGCGCCTGCTCCGCCGCTTCGCGGCTCTTGAAGGGACCGGCGCGCACGCGCGTGCGCGCGCCCTGAGCCGAATCGAAATTCTCTGTTTGGGAAGGCACGCCAAGCTGCTTGAGCTTGGCGGTCAGTTGCTTGACGTTGGCGCTATCACGGTAGGCGCCCAGTTGTACGATCCATTGCTCGGCGTTCGCCTCGGCCTTGGCGGCGGGCTTTTCGGCCGGCTTCTCCGCCGGTTTCGCCACCGGCTTTTCCGCGGCCTTCTCGGCGGGCTTCGCCACCGGCTGGTCGGCGGGCTTCTCGGCGGGCTTGGCTTCCTCGGCCGGCTTCGGCGCGGCTTCGGCGGGCGCCTCGGGCTTGGCTTCGGCCGCCGAATCGGGCGGCGCGGGCGGCAGCGGCGTCGCCGTCGGATGGTTCGGCAGGATGCGCGCGGCAATGCCGGCATCCTGGCTCGGAATCCGGATCTGGATGTCCTGGGTTGGCGGACGCGGTTCGTGATCCATGACCATCGGCAGAACGATGGCGGCCAGCAAGGCGAGCGCCGCGGCGCCGACGAGCCTGCGGCGCGAACGTTTCTTCAGTTCCAGTTGGCCGTCGGGAGCTGCGTCGGGTTCGTTTTGCGCCATGTTCGTTCAGGCTGCCGCGCGCCCGAGGGCGCGCAGGACATCGGCCACGGTTAGGAAGGATCCGAAGGCGACGATTCTATCATCTCCGCCCGCGTGCTCCCGCGCGTAGGCAAGCGCTGCAGTGGGCGAAGCGAAGGTGGGCAGCGGCCCGGCGACGCCGCTGGCAGCGAGCGTGGCGGCGAGTTCGTCCGCTGTTGCCGCGCGCGGCCCTTCCAGCGTCGCCGGCAGCCAGCGATCGACCCGATGGCGCATGGCATCGACGACGCCGGCAATGTCCTTGTCGCGCAGCATGCCGAAGACGGCCCAGGTGGTCGGGTGGAAAGCCATGGCGCCCAGGTTGTCGGCGAGCGAGCGCGCCGCCTGCGGGTTGTGCGCGACGTCGAGCACGATGGCCGGGCGCCCCGGCAATACCTGGAAGCGGCCGGCAAGCTCGACTTCGGCGAGGCCGCGCCGGATGTCCTGCATGGCCACCGGCACGCGATCGTGCAAGGCGTCCAGCGCAGCCAGCGCGCACGAGGCGTTGGCGAGCTGGTAGCTGCCGCGCAGCGCGGGCAAAGCCATGCCGCTTTTGTTGCCATGGCGGCCGTGGAATTGCCATTGGCCTTCCTGCCGCTCGTAGCCGAAGTCGCTGCCAATCAGCAGCAGGTCGGCGCCGATCGCCTGCGCGTGCTCGACCAGGCGCCGCGGCGGCTCGGCGTCGCCGCAGATCGCCGGTCGGCCGGCGCGGAAGATGCCGGCCTTCTCGAAGCCGATGTGCTCGCGCGTCGGCCCGAGATAATCCATGTGGTCGAGGTCGATCGCGGTGACGACGGCAACGTCGGGCTCGTAGATGTTGGTGGCGTCGAGCCGGCCGCCAAGGCCGACTTCGAGGATCACCGCATCGAGCGGCTGCGCCGCGAACACCTCCCACGCGCACAGCGTGCCGAATTCGAAGTACGTGAGCGGCGTACCACCGGGTCTGACTTTGGCGCGCGCTGCATCGACGCGGGCGAAGCCTTCGCATAGCACCTCGTCGGCGACAGGGCGGCCGTCGATGCGCACGCGTTCGTTGTAGCGCAGGAGATGCGGCGACGTGTAGAGACCGACCCGATAGCCCGCGGCCAGCAGGATGCGTTCGAGCATGGCGCAGGTGGAACCCTTGCCGTTGGTGCCGCCCACCGTGATGACGGGACAAGTCTGGCGCTGGCCGAGTGCCGCGCTCACGGCGCGCACGCGCTCGAGCCCGAGGTCGATGGCCTTCGCGTGCTGGCGCTCGATATGCGCCAGCCACTCCGGAAGGTTCATTGAACGGCCGGAACCCGTTGCAGCAAGGTCATCAGCGAAGCGAGCTTGTCGCGCAGCTGGCGGCGGTCGACGATCATGTCGATTGCGCCTTTCTCGAGCAGGAACTCGGCACGCTGGAATCCCTCGGGCAGCTTCTCGCGCACCGTCTGCTCGATCACGCGCGGGCCGGCAAAGCCGATCAGCGCGCCCGGTTCGGCGATCACGACGTCGCCGACGAAGGCGAAGCTCGCCGACACGCCGCCCATGGTCGGGTCGGTCAGCAGCGTGATGAACGGCAGCTGGTGGACCGCCAATTGCGTAACGGCCGCCGTGGTCTTCGCCATCTGCATCAGAGAGAAGAGGCCCTCCTGCATGCGCGCGCCGCCGCTCGCGGTCACGCAGACGAAGGGGCACTGCAACTCGATCGCGGCGCGCACGCCACGCACGAACTTCTCGCCCACCACGGAACCCATCGAGCCGCCCATGAACTCGAATTCAAACACGGCCATGACCACGGGCACGGTCTTGATCGCCCCCTGCATGACGACGAGCGCATCGGATTCGCCGGCTTCCTCGGTGGCGCTCGCAAGGCGATCCGGATAGCGCTTGCTGTCCCTGAACTTGAGCGGGTCCATCGGCGCAACCTCGGCGCCGATCTCGAAGCGGCCCTCCGGGTCGAGCAGCAGGTCGAGCCGCGCCCGCGCGCGCAGCCGATGATGGTGGCTGCACTTGGGACAGACGCTCTGGTTGTTCTCGAGATCGGTGCTGTAGAGCACGGCCTCGCAGGCGGCGCACTTGGTCCAAAGGCCCTCGGGCACGGTCTTGCGCACGCCCTCGCTGCGCTTGATCTTCGGCGGCAACAGTTTTTGTAACCAGCTCATGTCATGCCTCCAGAAGAGCCGCCTCGAAGGAGGCAACGCCCCCTGTGGGGGCAGCGAACGTAGTGAGCGTGGGGGCCATTACCTCGTCCCTCGATCCATGGCGCTGCGGATGCCCGCGAGCAACGCAGTGACGCGCTGCGGCGCCTGCCCCGCCGGCGACTGCTCGATTTCCTCGATGATGCGGCTGCCGATCACGACGGCATCGGCCACTGCCGCGATGCGCGCCGCGGCGGCGCCATCCCGGATGCCGAAGCCGACGCCGATCGGCATGCCGACCTTTTCGCGGATTGCCGGGATCCGGCGCACGACTTCATCGAGATCCAGATTGCCGGAACCGGTCACTCCCTTGAGCGACACGTAGTAAATGTAACCACTGCCCGCGCGAGCGACTTGCGCGAATCGCGCATCGATCGACGTCGGCGCCAGCAGGAAGATCGGATCGATGCCGTTGCGCTTCATGGTTTGCGCGAACTCGGCGCATTCCTCGGGCGGGTAGTCGACCACGAGCACTCCATCGACGCCAGCAGCGGAGGCGTCGACAGCGAATTGAGCCACGCCGTAGGCCTCGATCGGGTTGGCGTAGCCCATCAGCACGACAGGCGTGGTCGCGTTCTGCCTGCGGAACTCGCCGACGATCGCCAGCACCGTGCGCAGGCTCATGCCGAATGCGAGCGCCCGCTCGGAGGCGCGCTGGATCGTCGGCCCGTCGGCCATCGGATCGGAAAACGGGACGCCCAGTTCGATGATGTCGGCGCCGCCGGCAACCAGCGCCTGCATGAGCGGCAGCGTCGCGCCGGGTTCGGGATCGCCCGCCGTGATGAACGGGATCAGCGCCTTGCGGCCCGTATCGTGCAACTTGCGGAATGTGGCCTCGATGCGCGACATCAGAACTGGATCCCCATCTTCTCGGCGACCGTGTGCATGTCCTTGTCGCCGCGCCCTGAGAGATTCACCAGCAGGACCTTGTCCTTCGCCAGCGTGGGCGCCAGCTTCGCCGCATAGGCCAGCGCGTGGCTCGATTCGAGCGCAGGCATGATGCCTTCGAAGTGGCACAAGTCGTGAAAGGCAGCGAGCGCCTCGTCGTCGGTGATGGTCACGTACTCGGCGCGGCCGCTGTCCTTGAGCCATGCGTGCTCCGGACCAACGCCCGGGTAGTCGAGGCCCGCAGAGACCGAGTGCGTCTCGATGATCTGGCCATTGTCATCCTGCAGCAGATAGGTGCGGTTGCCGTGCAGCACGCCCGGCCGGCCTGCGGTCAGCGAGGCAGCGTGCTTGCCGGTCGCGAGGCCGTGGCCGGCCGCCTCGACGCCAACCAGCTTAACGCCGGTCACGGGGATGTAGGGATGGAAGATGCCCATGGCGTTGGAGCCGCCGCCGACGCAGGCGATCACCGCATCGGGCTGGCGGCCCGCGAGTTCCGGCATCTGGCTCAGGCACTCCTCGCCGATGACCCTCTGGAAATCGCGCACCATCATCGGGTAAGGATGCGGACCGGCGACGGTGCCGATGATGTAGAAGGTGTTCGCGACGTTGGTCACCCAGTCGCGCATCGCTTCGTTGAGCGCATCCTTCAATGTCTTCGATCCGGACTCGACCGCGACCACCTTTGCGCCCAGCAGCTTCATGCGGTAGACGTTGGCGGCCTGCCGCCTGATGTCCTCGCTGCCCATGTAGACGACGCATTCCATGCCGTAGCGGGCAGCGACCGTCGCGGTCGCGACGCCATGCTGTCCGGCACCGGTTTCTGCGATCACGCGCGGCTTGCCCATGCGCCGCGCGAGCAGTGCCTGGCCAATGCAGTTGTTTACCTTGTGGGCGCCCGTATGGTTGAGATCCTCGCGCTTGAGGTACACCTGCGCGCCGCCGAGGACTTCGGACCAGCGCCTGGCATGGTAAATCGGGCTCGGCCGGCCGACGTAATGCTTGAGCTCGTACTCGTACTCGGCACGGAAGGCAGGATCGCGCTGTGCGTCCTCATAGGCATGCTTCAGCTCGTCGAGGGCCGGAATCAGCGTCTCGGCGACAAAAACACCACCATATCGGCCGAAATGACCGCTATCGTCCGGCAATTTGTAGCTATTCTCAGGCATCTGCATTCTTTACGGCCGCAATGAAGGCGGCGATTTTCCCGGCGTCCTTGATCCCTTTTGCTGCCTCGACCCCACTGCTGACATCCACCGCCCAGGGACGGAGTTGGGAGATCGCCGACCCGACGTTCTCGGCTGTCAGCCCGCCCGCGACGATCACTGGCAGTGGCAGTTGTTTGGGGACAAGCGACCAATCGAATCTCTGCCCGGCGCCGCCATAACCTTCGACATAGGCGTCGAGCAGGAGACCGCGGGCAGACGGGTAAGCGCGGGCGAATTCTAACAGATCGAGACCGGGCCTCATCCTCGCCACCTTGACGTACGGGTGCCCGCAGCCTTCGCAGAATTCGGGTGATTCGTCGCCCTGGAACTGGACAATATCCAGCGGCACGGCAGCGAGGGTTGCCGCCAGCACGTCCGGATCGGGATCGACGAACAGGCCAACCCGGGTGACGAAGGGCGGCACGCGGCGAATCAGTTCGGCGGCCTGCGCCATCTGCAGGAAACGCGGGCTGCGCGGGTAGAAGACGAAGCCCAGCGCGTCGGCGCCGGCGGCAACGGCGGCATCGACGTCCTCTTTGCGCGTCAGGCCGCAAATCTTGATCCGGGTTCGGGTCACGTTGGCAGCGGGAGAATGTGGGAAGACGCCATGATACGGCCACTGGAGGGCAGGGACCATTCCGGTCCGTATTCGGCGCCAACGAAGTACAGCCCCGATGCGGCAAATGTCGGCGCCGACTTGGATCGATCCCGTGCTGCCAGCAGTGCGTCGACCCATTCGGGGCTTTGGCGGCCGCTGCCGATGTACACGAGCGCGCCGACCAGGTTGCGCACCATGTGGTGCAGGAACGCGCTCGCCGTGAAGTCGAACACGATGAGGTCGGCCTGTCGGGCTGCGGTCGCCACGCGCATCAGCTTGACCGGCGACTTTGCCTGGCACTCGGACGAGCGGAAGGTCGAGAAGTCGTGCTCCCCCACCAGACGTGCCGCCGCGGCATTCATCGCCCCCACGTCAAGCGGTGTGTGATGCCAGCCGACGCGCCCATGAAGCAGTGCCGGGCGCACCGGGCGGTCGAGAAGCAGGTAGCGATAGCTGCGCGCGCGCGCGCAGAAGCGCGCGTGGAAATCGTCGCCGACCGGGACGGCCCACCGCACCCCAACGGCGGCCGGCAGATTGGCGTTGACGCCGCGCACCCAGGCGGTGTCGGGTCGCATCACGTTCGTATCGAAATGAACGACTTGCCCGAGGGCGTGGACGCCGGTATCGGTCCGTCCTGCGCAGACGGTCGCGACCGGGACACCGGCTACGCTGGTAAGTGCGCGCTCCAGCACGTCCTGCACCGTGTTGCCGTGCGGCTGCGATTGCCAGCCCGTGAACGGCGAACCTTCGTACTCGACACCCAGGGCGATTCTCATGTCGCCCCGCCGAACGCGAGTGCGGCAGCAAACACCAGGAGCATGACGATCCAGTCGGCCGGTCGCGTTGCTGTCACGGCGAGGGCAAGGCGATCCGGGCCGGGGGCATCCAGCAGCAGCCAGTCCCGCCAGTTCCGGGCTGGCGAGTTCTCGACGTGATCGAGCACAAGCATGAGCCGAACGACGATGCGCTCGCGCATTGCCCGCCACCCCGCAATCGGCGCCAGCAGCCAGTACAGGCCGGCCATCATTCGCGATGTACCGAGGTATTCGTGCAGCAGGGCCAGGGAAGCCAGGAGCAGGACCAGACGCAGCAGGTGCTCGCCGCCGAGCACCAGGCCGTCCTCGGTAAGGCCGAGTTCACCGCCGATTCCCGGCAGGCGCTGACCCGGTGTGGCGAGGACGAAGAGGACGGCGATCGACAGCAACAGCCAGCGCGCGCGCCGCACGAGGACCAGCGTGCGCCAACGGGCGAAATTCAGGCACAGGGGAAGGATAATCGCTGCAACGACTGCCAGCGGCACGAGGCCCAGCGGTTGCAGGAACATCACGAAGCTTCCCCAGGCGAACAGCAAGGTGGCCGGGTGAAAGCGCACGGAATGGCAGGACGTCGCGGCGAACGGGGCCGCCGCGACGATTGGGAGAGAATCAGACGTCCAGCGTCGCCAGCCTGGCGCGTGCGGCATCCTGCTGCTGGCTGCTACCTTCCTGCAGCACCTCCTGCAGCAACTCGCGCGCGCCTTCGCGATCGCCCATTTCTTCGTAGGCCTGGGCAAGTTCGAGCTTGGTCGCAACTTCGGATTCGTGTGAATCGACGTCCGTCGTTTCGACTCCGCCCTCGAAGGAGGAGAACCCATCGCCCACCGGCACCTCGGTCACCGCTGCAGCCGTTAGCGACTGAGCGTGAGTGGCCGGCTCGGCCGCTGGCGTGGAAGTGACCAAGTCCAGATTGATGCCCGAGAAGTCCATGGCAACTGCCCCAGCTGCCGGCACAGCTTCGAACGAGGTGGCCGCCGACGCCGGAGTGGGTGGCGCATCCAAGTCGAATTCGAAATCGAGCGCGCTGGCACTCAGGTCAGGCGCGGGCGCTTCGAGCGGCACTTCGGTACCGACTTCCGGCAGCGATAGATCGATGTCCATCGGCTTCGCGGCGGCCGCGGTAACCGTCTCGGTGCCCAGGTCGAGATTCAGATCCACGTTCTTCATGTCGGCGACAGGTTCGGGAGCGTGCGCGGCGTCGAGCGCAGGAACGCCGAGATCGAAGCCGAGACTCGTTGCAGTTGCCCCTGCCGCGCCCCCGGCAGCGGCGGCAAGGCGTGCCAATTGTCCCGGCAACGTCACGGTGTCGCCCATGCGCCCGGTATCCGCTGCCGCGGCAACTGGCGCTGCAGCGGGGGCTTCTCCCTTCGCGACTGGCAATACCAGCTCAGGCTGGGGTTCGGTGACCGGTGCACTGCCCGCGTAGAGTGGATTGCCCGGATCGAGCGCGCGCCCCATCGCCGCAGCCTTCTCCCAGTCGGGACCGCTGCCGCTGGTCTGCTCCCGCAGCCCGTTCGCAATGTGCTCGAACTGGGAAAGATTCTTGTGGCCGGCATAGATTTCCAGCAGCTTCAGATGGATTGCAACGCGGGTCGGATCGGTCTTCAGTGCATCGAGAAGGATTTCCTCGGCCTGCGCGTCCCGACCGTAGGCCATGTAGACATCGGCTTCGGCCACCGGGTCGACGCCTTCGTCCGTATCGATTGCCGACAGGCTGGCCTGGCTGAAATCGGTCTGGATCGAGGCACTCGTGTCGACCGCCTGGCCGCCCGTGGTGCCGAACACCGAATTGGCCATGAGGTCGCCCTCGCTCAGGCGGCTGGCGGTCGACGTGTTGGTCGCCCCGCCCTGGCCCTTGCGTTTCCACGACGAGAAGCCGAGATAGCCCAGCAGCAGGGCGATCAGGCCACCGCCACCATAAAGGAGCAGCGGATTCTCTTCAAGGAAGCCGGGTTGCTCTTCCTGCACTGGCGCTGGCGCCGGAGGAACCGGAGCCTTGGCCACCGGCGGCACTTCCACCGGTTTCGCCGGCGGCGGCTCGACAACCGCAGGCGGCGGTGGAGGTTCAACAGCCTTGGGCGGCTCGGCAGCCTTGACTGGCTCGACCGGTTTGGCAGGAGCCTCGACGGGCTTCTTCGCCTCCGCCTGGGCTTTGGCAGCCTCGGCCTGTTGCTGCACCTGCGCGGCAGTCTGACTCTTGAGCTCCGCCAGCTTCTTCAATTCGGAGAGATTGCGTTCGAGCTCCGCCACGCGGCTGTTGGCCTCCTTGATCGCCTTGTCGCGGGCAACCAGATCTTCTTCCAGCGCCGCGATGCGCCCCTGGATCGCCTTGGCGTCCTTGGGCGTTTCCGTACGCGAGACCGCAAGCTTGTCCTGAGATGTTTCGGGGGCGGCCTTCTCCGCGACCTTGGCGCCGATCCTGCCCTGGGCCAACTGCTTCGCTTGTTCTTCCTTCGCCGGCGTGGCGGCGACGGAAGCGGCGAGACGACTGCGATATGCATTGAAGTCGCGCGCCTGCGCCACGACGACCTGGCGCGCCTCCGATGGTGCGACCGCCGCGACGGCGCTCGCATCTGGAACGTTCAATATCTTGCCGGACCGGAGGCGGTTCATGTTGCCGGCATCGAAGGCATCCTGGTTGCCTCGGAAGAGCGCGACCAGCATCTGGTCAAGGGTCACACCTTCCGGCTTCGTCTCAGCGGCGATCTTCGACAGCGTGTCCCCGCGTTGGACAGTGCGCGATCCCACCGCCTCGGTCTTTTCCACCGGCGCAGGCGCCGGCTCGGCTGCAGGCGCCTTGGCGACAGCCGCCGGCGCAGGGGCGGCCACTGGAGCTGGCGGCGGCGGGGCGGCTTCCACCGGCGGGGCAGGCGGAGTGACCGGAGCGGGAGCCGCGGCCGTTCGCGGCACCTCGGGTTTGGCAACAGGCGACGAGCCTCCCTGGGCCAGCGCTTCCGGCGGATCGAGCAGGACGGTGTATTCGCGCACCATGCGCCCGGAAGCCCAGGTCAGTTCCACCAGAACATCGAGGAACGGCTCGTTGATCGGACGATCGCTGGTCACGCGCAGGAACGGTTGCCCGTCCTTGCGCTTGTCGACGGCGAAGCGAATTCCTGAAACGCCCGGAGCATAGTCGATGCCCACCTGCTTGAAGGCCTCGGGCGAGGCGAGCCGCGCACTCAGGGACGCGAGTTCATCCCGCGACGCGGAGACATCGATCTCGGCGCGCAACGGCTGCCCCAGGGGAGACAAGACCGTGATGGCGCCTAGGCCTGCGGCATATGCCCCCGACGCACAGAGGCTGATCGCCGCCGCAAGAATCGACACTCGGAATCTGTTTCGCTCAGTCGTTTTGACCACAATGCCTCCCCGTGGGGATATCAATCCTGTATTCAAAATAACATCATGTAGTTAGCGATGCAAGCTCAACCTTTGCATTACGTTGGGCAACCCGCTCAGTCGAGGAGGATTCGCAACATCCGCCGCAGGGGCTCCGCCGCTCCCCAAAGAAGCTGGTCACCCACCGTGAACGCCGACAGATACTCGGGCCCCATCGCCAGCTTCCTGAGCCGGCCGACCGGCGTGGTCAGAGTTCCGGTGATGGCCGCCGGCGTCAGTTCCTTCATCGTGATCTCCCTCCGGTTCGGAACGACCTTGGCCCACGGACTGTGGGCCGCCAGCATCGCCTCTATATCGGCGAGCGGAACATCTTTCTTTAACTTGATCGTCAAAGCCTGCGAGTGACAGCGCATGGCGCCGATGCGCACGCACAGGCCGTCGACGGGTATCGGCCGCGCACCGCGTCCCAGGATCTTGTTGGTTTCCGCCCCACCCTTCCATTCCTCCCGGCTCTGACCGTTGCCAAGATCCTTGTCGATCCACGGAATGAGCGATCCGGCCAGCGGCACGCCAAAGTTGGCGGCCGGAAATTTCTCGTCGCGCAGGATTCCCGCAACCTCGCGGTCGATATCGAGGATCGCGGAGGCTGGATCGTCCAGCAGGGATTTCGCCACGCCGTGCACTTCACCCATCTGCTGGAGCAGTTCCCGCATGTTCTGGGCTCCGGCGCCCGACGCCGCCTGATAGGTCATCGAGGTCAGCCACTCGACCAGATCGGCCTCGAACAGGCCGCCCAGCGCCATGAGCATGAGCGAAACCGTGCAATTGCCGCCGATCCAGTTGCGCCCGCCCCTGACCAGCGCATCCTTGATGACACGGTGGTTAACCGGGTCGAGAATGATGACCGCATCATCCTTCATGCGCAGCGACGAGGCAGCGTCGATCCAGTGCCCTTTCCAGCCGGCGGCGCGCAACCTTGGAAATACGTCATTGGTGTAGTCGCCGCCCTGACAGGTGACGATGACATCCAGCGCCTTGAGTTCGTCCACGCTGCCGGCATTCTTCAAGGCTGCGCCACCACCCTCCGCGGGCCCGCTGCCGCCGACATTCGAAGTCGTGAAGAAGACCGGCTCGATCAGGGCAAAGTCATTCTCCGCACGCATGCGCTGCATCAGCACGGAGCCAACCATGCCGCGCCAGCCGACAAATCCAACCCGCATCATCTTCGCCATCCTCGTCAGTTCCTCAGTGTCACAGCGCGGCGAGCACTGCGTCGCCCATGTCGCGCGTACCGACCTTCTTCATTCCCGGCTCAAAAATGTCGCCGGTCCGATATCCCTGCGCCAGCACGCGTTTGACCGCGCGCTCGATGCGCTGCGCCGCCTCTTCCATGGCAAAGGTATAGCGCAACATCATGGCCGCGGACAGAATTGTCGCCAGCGGATTGGCCACGCCCTTGCCCGCGATGTCCGGTGCCGACCCGTGACAGGGCTCGTACAGGCCCTTGTTGGCGGCATCGAGCGAAGCCGACGGCAGCATGCCGATCGAGCCCGTGAGCATGGACGCCTCGTCCGACAGGATGTCGCCGAACATGTTGCCGGTCACCATGACGTCGAACTGTTTCGGATTGCGGACGAGTTGCATGGCGGCGTTATCGACGAGCATGTGGGAAAGCTCGACGTCCGGGTACTCCGGCGCCACGCCGGTCACCACATCGCGCCACAGCTGTGTGCACTCGAGGACGTTCATCTTGTCGACCGAGCAGACCTTGCGGTTGCGCCGGCGCGCCGCTTCGAACGCCACTTTGGCGATGCGGCGGATTTCCGACTCGCTGTAGATCATGGTGTTGACGCCGACCTTCTCGCCGTTCCTGACTTCGATGCCGCGCGGCTGGCCGAAGTAGATGTCGCCCGTGAGTTCGCGCACGATCAGGATGTCGAGGCCGGCAACAACTTCAGGCTTCAGCGTGGAAGCATTCGCAAGTTCGGGATAGAGGATCGCCGGACGCAAGTTCGCAAACAGCCCGAGGTGCTTGCGAATGCCCAGGAGCCCCCGCTCAGGCCGCAGCTCGCGCGGATTGCTGTCCCACTTCGGGCCGCCGACGGCGCCGAGCAGCACTGCGTCCGCCGCCTGGGCAAGCTTCTGCGTGGCCTCCGGATAGGGATCTCCCGCGGCATCCACGGCACTGCCGCCAAGCAGCGCCTCTTCGAGTTCCATCTTGAGGTCCAGGGCCTTGAGGACCCGCACTGCCTCGGCAGTGATCTCCGGGCCGATGCCATCGCCGGGCAGCACGCAAATCTTCATCGTCATTCCTATGCAGGGTGGGCGGTCTGGGTATGCGCGGCCCGACGGCCGCATGGCGCAATGCAAACCAATTCAACGGAAAAGATAAATTATTGCACAGGGCGTGCGTCTGTCGCGGCCTGAAGACGCCATCCGCGCCACATGAACAGAAGTCCGATCAAGGCAAATGCGGAGCCCAGCGTGAATGTCGCACCGGCGCCGGCCCATTCCCACACGGACCCGCTCGCCACATTGCCGGCCATGCCGCCTGCGCCGTAGGAAACGCTGCCGTAGAGCGCTTGTACCCGGCCCTGCTGCGGAGCCGGAAACCACCGATTCAGCGTCGCGATTGCCGCCGCATGGTAGGCACCGAACGTGGCGCCATGCATCACTTGGGCGAGCAGAAGCAGCGCGACGCTGTCGGCGCCCCAGCCAATCAGCAGAAAGCGCACGACCGCCAGGGCGAAGCACGCGACGAGCATCGCGGCCAGCGACCACGTGCGTACCAGCACGGGCATGACGAGAAAGACGACGATCTCGCATACGACGCCGAGGGACCAAAGCATGCCGACGGCCGTCTTGCCGTAACCGTGGTCCACCAGGTGGATCGAGTAGAACAGATAGAAGGGGCTGTGGGCAGCCGACATGAAGAAGCATGCGGCGAGCAATGACACCACTTCGGGACGCATCAGGCCCGAGCGCAGGCTGTGCTTGCCGCTGTGTTCGCCGGCTGACGGCACATCGACCAGCGACCACGCGCACAGGACGATGCCGACAAGCAGCCCGAGGCTGATGACAAGGAGGCTGTCGAGCGGCGCGCGGTCGAGGCATGCACCCGTGCCGAGCACGGCGACGATGAACCCGACCGAGCCCCAGAGCCGGATCCGCCCGTAATCGCCCGGAACTGCCAGGTGCCCCAGCGTCAGGGCCTCGACCAGCGGCAACGATGCGCTCCAGAAGAAGGAGGTGAGCGCCATCACGACGAACAGGGGCCAGAAATCCTGCACGAAGAAGAACAGCGCGAAACTGAGCGCCGAAAACACGGTTGCCACGCGAACGATGACGGCCTTCCGGCCAACGCGATCGGCCAGCCAGCCCCACAGGTATGGCGCCAGGAGCCGCATCGCAACCATCAGGGACATCAGGGCACCGATGGCTGGCGCGGCATGCCCCAGCGACTGGAGGTAAAGCGTGAAATACGGCGTGAAGGCGCCGACGAATGCGAAGTAGAAGAAGTACCAGGCGGACAAACGCCGGTACGACGACGCCGATGCGGCCGGAATGGAGCTGAAGAGGCTGGGCGCAGGCATGGCGGTGCGCGGCAGGCGCACGCGCCCTGCCCGGCAATACTTACGTGTGCTTCTGGCCGGCGCGGAACGCCAGCAGGAAGTGGTACAGCTCGTCCTTGAGCTTGACCCGCTGCTTCTTCAGGTCCTCCATCGTGAAGTCGGCGACCGGCATGTCGTGTTCCTCGAGGTCCTCGACGCGCCCGGTAAGCCGGGTGTACTTTCCCAGCGATCGCGCGAAGTACGGATTGCCCGCCTTCAGAATCTCGATCGCCTCGTGCATGTCGGGAAATTCCTGCTGCAGGTCGTGATGATCTACTTGCATGGGTAGGGTCTCCTGCGGTTCGAGTTTCGATTCATTTTACCAGTCTGCCCGGGACCTTCGGCGTCGGACAGTTCACATCGGCGCACTGCGCGCGGTAGCGCATCGCGGCATCGATCAGCACGAGCGCCAGCATGGCTTCGGCGATCGGCGTGGCGCGGATACCGACGCAAGGATCGTGACGGCCATGCGTCTCCACGACCGCCGGCCGGCCCTGGATGTCGATCGACCGGCGCGGCTTGCGGATGCTCGACGTCGGTTTGATGGCAATGTTGACCACGACGTCCTGGCCGGTCGAGATGCCGCCCAGGATGCCACCGGCATGGTTGGTGACGAAACCTTCCGGCGTCAGTTCGTCACCGTGTTCGCTGCCGCGCTGGGTGACGGCCGCGAAGCCGGCGCCGATTTCCACGCCCTTGACCGCATTGATGCCCATCATTGCGTACGCGATGTCGGCGTCAAGGCGGTCATAGACCGGATCGCCCCAGCCGACGGGAACATTCTCGGCGACCACGGTGATGCGCGCGCCGATCGAATCGCCGTCCTTGCGCAGCTGGTCCATGTAGGCCTCAAGTTGCGGCACGACAGCGGCATCTGGTGCGAAGAACGGATTTGCCGCGATGGCGCTCCAGTCGCGCAGCGGAATTTCGATGGGGCCGAGCTGGCTCAGGTAGCCACGCACGACAACGCCATGACGCTCGATCAGCCACTTCTTGGCGATGGCGCCTGCAGCCACGCGCACGGCTGTTTCGCGCGCGCTGGCGCGACCGCCACCGCGGTAATCGCGGATGCCGTACTTCTGCCAGTAAGTGTAGTCGGCGTGGCCGGGCCGGAAGGTCGCGGCGATGTTGCCGTAATCCTGGCTGCGCTGGTCCTCGTTGCGGATCAGGAGACCTATCGGCGTGCCGGTTGTCCTGCCTTCGAACACCCCCGAAAGTATCTCGACCGTGTCCGGCTCACGCCGCTGGGTGACGTGGCGCGACGTGCCGGGACGTCGGCGATCGAGGTCGGCCTGGATGTCTTCCGCGCAAAGCGCCATTCCAGGTGGGCAGCCGTCGACGACGCAGCCGATCGCCGGGCCATGCGATTCTCCGAAGGAGGTGACTCGAAACAGGGTGCCGAAAGTGTTGCCGGACATGAATCGAGTCTACCACGGCGTACCACCAGGGCTGACTTTTCAGGCGCGCACTTCTCCCTGCGGCCAGTCGCTGATGTAGGCTCGCAGCAGCTTGTTCTCGAAGCCCTGCTCCTCCAGCACCGCCCTCGCGACATCGTGGAACGAGATGACGCCGAGCAGCGTGTCGCCTTCCATGATGGGCAGGTAGCGCATGTGCTTTTCCACCATCAGCAGGCGCAGTTCGTCCACTTCCATGTCAGGCCCGGCAATGACGGGATTCTGGACCATGACATCGCCGACGGTGACCGAACCCCAGGCTGCACCACGCGCCTGCAGCGTCTGGACGATTTCGCGGAACGTCAGCATGCCAACCATGCGGCCACCCTCGAAACAGGCGAGCGAGCCCACGTCGTGTTCGCTCATCGCGGCGATGGCCACGGAGAGCTTCTTGTCGGGAGAGGTCGTGTACAGAACCTTGCCCTTGACTTCAAGTATCTCCCTCACACGCATGACGGCATCCTCCATTCAGCGTTCCAGATAGTCCAGTTTGTTCTGGACGTCCTTCCACTCGTCGGCGTCGGCAGGCGCAGACTTGCATTCCACGATGACCGGCCACCGTTTCGCCAACTCCGCATTGAGGGCAATGAACACCCTCTGGTTCTCGGGCACGTCATCCGACGCCATGATCGCCTCGACCGGACATTCGGGCACGCAGAGCGTGCAATCGATGCATTCGTCGGGATCGATGACGAGGAAGTTCGGGCCCTCATGAAAACAGTCGACCGGGCAAATGTCGACGCAATCCGTGTATTTGCACTTGATGCACGCCTGGGTGACGACGAATGCCATGGCTACCCTCCAATCGCGCATTCCAGACTATAATACTCAACCTTTCGGCGTCGTCAATAATTTGTTAGGATGCCGTGGCAGAGGGCCACCGGCCCGAGGTCGCCACAAACCACGCAGAGGATTACATGAGCGAACACATTCATCACGTCACGGACGCCACGTTCAAGTCCGAGGTGCTCGATTCCGGCACGCCGGTCCTGGTCGACTACTGGGCCGAATGGTGCGGCCCCTGCAAGATGATTGCGCCCATTCTCGACGAAGTGGCCAAGGAGTACGGCGGCAAACTCAAGATCGCCAAGCTCAACATCGACGAGAATCCCAAGACGCCGGGCGAATATGGCATCCGCGGCATCCCGACCCTGATCCTGTTCAAGGGCGGCAATGTCGAGGCAACGAAGATCGGCGCCCTGTCGAAGTCCCAGCTCACGGCGTTCATTGACAGCAATCTCTGAACTCGATAGAGTTCCCGCCTGAATCCGCGCATCAACACAACAAGCTTCGCGGATTCGGGCCAGCGCCGGCTCAGTCCGGCCGCAATCCGAAATTCCCGATTGGAACATTCGCCCCGGACCCCTTGGTCTGGTCACCCGCACAGGTCTTTCCATGCATCTCTCGGAGCTCAAAGCCCATCATGTCAGCACGCTGCTCGACATGGCCAATGCCGACGGTATTGAGGGCGCCAACCGCCTGCGCAAGCAGGAACTGATCTTCGCCCTGCTCAAGAATCAGGCCCGCAAGGGCGAGTCGATCTACGGCGACGGCGTCATGGAAGTGCTGCCCGACGGCTTCGGCTTCCTGCGTTCGCCCGATACCTCGTACCTTGCCGGCACCGACGACATCTACGTCTCGCCCTCGCAGATCCGCCGCTTCAACCTGCACACGGGCGACACGATCGAAGGCGAAATCCGCACGCCGAAGGAAGGCGAACGCTACTTCGCCCTGGTCAAGCTCGACAAGGTCAATGGCGAAAGCCCCGAGGCCAGCAAGCACAAGATCCTGTTCGAAAACCTGACGCCGCTGCACCCGACCGAACACATGGTGCTGGAGCGCGACATGCGCGGCGAGGAGAACACGACCGGCCGCATCATCGACATCATCGCCCCGATCGGCAAGGGCCAGCGCGGCCTGCTCGTGTCCAGCCCGAAGTCCGGCAAGACGGTGATGATGCAGCACATCGCCCACGCGCTCACGGCCAATCATCCGAATGTCGTCCTGATCGTCCTGCTGATCGACGAGCGTCCCGAGGAAGTCACCGAAATGACCCGCTCCGTCAAGGGCGAGGTCGTCGCGTCGACCTTCGACGAACCTGCCACGCGCCACGTGCAGGTCGCCGAGATGGTGATCGAAAAGGCCAAGCGCCTGGTCGAGCACAAGAAGGACGTCGTCATCCTGCTCGACTCCATCACGCGCCTGGCACGCGCCTACAACACCGTCCAGCCCGCTTCCGGCAAGGTGCTCACGGGTGGCGTCGACGCCAACGCCCTGCAAAAGCCCAAGCGCTTCTTCGGCGCCGCGCGCAACGTCGAGGAAGGCGGTTCGCTGACCATCATCGCCACGGCGCTGATCGACACCGGCAGCCGCATGGACGACGTGATCTACGAGGAATTCAAGGGCACGGGCAACATGGAAATCCACCTCGACCGACGCATGGCCGAGAAGCGCGTGTACCCGTCGATCAACGTCAACCGTTCCGGCACCCGCCGCGAGGAACTCCTGCTGAAACCCGAGGTGCTCCAGAAGGTCTGGATCCTCCGGAAGCTTCTCTATGGCCTGGACGACCTCGAAGCGACCGAATTTCTGCTCGACAAGGTCAAGGCAACGAAGAACAATGCCGAGTTCTTCGAGGCCATGCGTCGGGGCTGAGCGACTGGGGCGGTTGATTTCAATGCCCTTTTTCGGGATAATGCGCCCCTTTCCAGGCCCGCCAAACTCACGGGCACCGGCATAGCAGACAAAGGATCATCCAATGAAACAAGGCATCCACCCGAAGTACACCGAGATCGACGTGACCTGCAGCTGCGGCAACACGTTCAAGACCAGCTCCACGAGCGGCAAGCCCCTGCACATCGAAGTCTGCTCCTCGTGTCATCCGTTCTACACGGGCAAGCAGAAGATCGTCGACACCGCCGGCCGCGTCGAGCGCTTCCGCCAGAAATATGGCAAGCGCGCGGCCGCCTGAGTTGCGAGGCAAATCGCGCAAAGGCAGCCTCGGCTGCCTTTTTTGTTTCTAGCCCGACATGAGCTTCCTTCCAGAGACACGACAGTCCGGCCCGCTGCCCTGGCTGGTGGCAGTCCTGTGCGTTGTTTACCTGCTGGCGGGCGTTGTCGGACACGACCCCTGGAAGACCGAGGACGCGGTCGGGCTCGCCATTGCCCAGGGCTTTCACAATGGTGGCGACTGGCTGGTACCGGCGATCGCCGGTGAGCCCTGGCCTGAAGCCGAGCCGCTCTACTACTGGGTCGCCGATCTCAGTGCGGGTCTCACGAAGTGGTTGCTGCCTTTCCACGATGGCGCGCGCCTGGCATCGGCGCTCTTCGGCGCGCTGTTCCTCGCCATGCTTGGCGCCGCGGCGCGCCGACTCTACGGCAGCGATGCGGGGTGGGGAGCCTCGCTGCTGGCAGTCGGCACGCTCGGTCTGCTGGTGCCGATGCACGAAGCGGAGCCCGCAGCAGCCGTCCTGGCCGCCTCGGCCTGCGTCTATTGGGGTGTAAGCCTGCAGCGGCTGAAGCCACTGCAGGGCGCATTATTGATGGGCATCGGACTCGGCGCGGGTTTCCTGGCCGGCGGCCTTGTCGGCGCATTGCCGACACTGACTTTGCTGGCCATGCCGCTGTTCGAACGGCGCTGGGCGGTCTTTGCAATTGCGGCGAGTCTCGGCGCGGTCATCGGAGGCGCCTGGCCGCTGCTGCTGGCGCAGCACCACCATGCATACCTCGAAGCATGGTGGGCGGCGGAAAGCAGCGCGCTGACGCCGAACGAGGGCTTCAGCATCGCCCACGCGAAGCTTCTGGGCTGGTTCGCCTGGCCGGTCCTGTTCGTCGCCCCGTGGGCATTCTGGCGCAGCCGCAAGCCGCTCGCCTCACCCGAACTCGGCCTGCCCCTGATCGGGGTCATCGCCGGCGCCGCGTGGTTCCTGACGCATGAAGCACGACCTGCCGCGGCACTACCGCTGGTGCCGCCGCTGATCCTCCTGGCCGCCACGGGCAGCGCGCGCCTGCGCCGGGGCGCAAGTAACGCTTGGGACTGGTTCGGCATGATGACCCTGACGATCACGATGGGGCTGGTATGGCTCGGCGGCATCGCCGTGCTGACTGGCTGGCCGGCGAAGATCGCGGACAATGCGGTTCGACTTGAGCCGGGTTTCGTCGCCCACCTGTCGGTGCCGGCACTGCTGGTCGCCCTCGCGGCGTCGGCCGGCTGGCTGTTCGCGCTGTTGCGCCTGCCGCGGTCGCCATGGCGCGTCGTCACGCGCTGGGCTGCGGGCGTCGCGATCGTGTGGGTGCTCCTCAGCGAACTGTGGATGCCCTGGATCGATTACGGCAAGACATATCGTCCGGTCGTCGCGGGACTGCGCCAGGCGCTGCCGGCGGATCCGGGCTGCGTCAGTCGGCTCAACCTTGGGGCCCCGCAGCGCGCGGCACTTGATTACTTCGCCGGCATTCGCACGCGTTGGGGCGCCAAGGGCTGCAACTGGCTGGTCGTGCAAGGCGGCCCGCAGCCGACCGCACCCGACGGCTGGGCATTGGCGTGGGAAGGACATCGGCCGGGCGATGCCAATGAATGGCTGCGCCTTTACCGTCGCACGGGTTCGGAATCCGAGCGGGGGCGCTGAGCCTGCCCTGATTCAGCGGGGCTTGGCCACCGCGAGCTGCAATTCGCGCACCTGCGCCAGGACGTTGTTCTGCTGCTCCAGAAGCCGTGCGATCAAGGCGCGCGCCGCGTCGGGCCGACCGTCACGCATGTGCTTGTCCATCTCGCCAGCGATCTCGTGCAGGCGCCTGTGCTGCGCGTCGATCGCGTCGTATGCCGGAATCATCCGGTAGCGCGGTGCGTCGGCGCCGGCATACCACTGCCCGAACCTGCATGAGGCGTCGTCTGTCACCCGCCGGTGCGGAATCGGCTGCCCCTCGCGCACGGAGTACACGAGCTGGGTGACCCAGTTGCGCAGTTCGACCTCCGCCACCAGGGCCGGGTAGTCCGCGCTTTCCCAGTGCAGTCCCGCGATGGCGAGCCAGGCCGGATCCGGGCGCCAGGATTGCATCCACGGCAGGATGGCGTCCCCCGGCATCGGCCGGGCAATGCCGAAGCCCTGGGCATGGTCGCAATCGAGTTGCAGCAGCAGCCGTCCGTGTTCGGCGGTCTCGACGCCCTCGGCGATCGCCTTGCGCTGGAAGGCATTGGTCAGGCCGATCACGCCCTGGACGATCACGAGGTT
The DNA here is from genome assembly GCA_035505955.1 of Rhodocyclaceae bacterium. Lineage (GTDB taxonomy): Bacteria > Pseudomonadota > Gammaproteobacteria > Burkholderiales > Rhodocyclaceae > Fen-999. The sequence goes on along the minus strand of DATJQH010000029.1, from coordinate 1,599 downwards.
GTTGGGGTCGCTGAGGATCTCGCTGACGAAGCTCTGGTCGATCTTGATCGTGGCCACCGGCAGGCGCTTCAGGTAGGTCAGCGACGAGTAGCCGGTGCCGAAATCGTCCAGCGAGAACGACACCCCGAGCCGGCCGCACTCCTCGATGACGCGCGAGACCTTGACCATGTCTTCGAGCGCCGTGGTTTCCAGCACCTCCATCTCGAGCAGGCGCGCAACGCTCGGGTGGCGCGCCAGCGCCTCGCTCAGGCGCTGCACGAAACCCGGGCTTTGCAGTTGCCGGCCGGCAACATTGACACTCACGGGGAGGGTCACACCCTGCTTCTGCCAGGCCTCCATCTGTTCCAGCGCGGCCTCGATCACCCATTCGCCGAGGCGCACGATCATGTCGTGATCCTCGATCAACGGCAGGAACTCGCCGGGCGGCAGCAGGCCGCGCTCGGGATGCTGCCAGCGCACGAGGGCCTCGGCGCCCGACACCTTGCCGGCTCTCATATCCACCTTGGGCTGGTAGTGCAGGACGATCTCGTGGTAGTCCATTGCGTCCTGAATGCGCGCCACCCGGTCGTAGCGGCTGCGCGTGTAGCGGTCCTGGTCCGGGTCGAAGAGCTGGTAGCAGTTCTTGCCGTTCTGCTTGGCCCGGTACATCGCCTGGTCGGCGTGGCGCAGCAGCGTATCGGCATCGCTGTCGTCGAGCGGATAGATCGCAACGCCGATGCTCGCCGAGAGCATCACGGGCTGCGGCGCCACGAGCAAGGGGTTGCCGACAGTATGCAACATGCGCTGCACGGCGCGCTCGCACTCCTCCAGATCGCCAAGACCGAGCATCAGCAACACGAACTCGTCGCCACCCAGGCGCGCCACGGTATCGCCGGCGCGCAGCGCGGATTTGAAGCGGTTGGCCATTTCCACCAGCAGCTGGTCGCCGACGTCGTGGCCCCAGGTGTCGTTGATGGGCTTGAAGCCGTCGAGATCGAGATAGCAAACCGCCATTAGCGTCTTGCTGCGCCGCGTCTGCGACGACGCCTGCACAATCCGGTCAGCCAGCAGCACGCGGTTGGGCAGGCCAGTGAGCGCATCGAAGTACGCCATCTGCACGAGCTGCTTTTCCTGCTCCTTGAGCCGGCTGATGTCGGAGAAGACCGCGACGTAGTTGGTCGTCTGGCCCTGGCCGTCGTGCACCGCCGAGATCGAAAGCAACTCGGGATAGACGTCGCCGAACTTGCTGCGGTTCCATATCTCGCCGCGCCAGTTACCCGTGTCCAGGATGCTCTTCCACATCGCCGCATAGAAGGTATCGTCGTGGCGGCCGGACTTGAGCACGCGCGGGTTGCGCCCGATCACCTCGCTGCGCTCGTAGCCCGTGATGCGCGTGAACGCGGGGTTGACGTCCAGGATCTCGCCCTGCGTATTGGTCAGCGTGATGCCTTCGTGCGCGTTCTCGAACGCCGTGGCGTGCAGGCGCAGGCGGTCCTCGGCCAGCAACTGGGCCGTGTAGCGCTCGCGCAGTTCCTGGTTTGCGTTCGCGAGGGAACGGCGCGTCCGCTCGAAGCGGATGACGGTCAGCGCCAGGAATGCAGTCAGCACCAGCGCCAGCAC
>DATJQH010000028.1:0-10748 GCA_035505955.1 Rhodocyclaceae bacterium | reverse complement strand
CGGGCACCGGCTTCAGGATGAAGCGCTGCGCATCGCCCCACGGGCCGGTGTCGCCGTCGCCGCGCAGGCTGCGCGCGCGCCACCAGTATTCGCCCGGAGGCAGTTTCGGCAGCGGCCGGATCGAAGTGGCTGCGACGTCGATATCGGTCACCGGGTCGGCGAACCTGTCGTTGCGCGCGAGTTGGATCCGATAATGTGTCGCGTCGGGATTGGAGGTCCATGACAAGTCGATCGTCTCAGCGCTCTGCTTGGACCCGCCGACCGGAGCGACCACAAAAGGCGGCTCCGGCCGCGCCTTCAGGTGGAACGCGAAATCCGCATCGCGGCCTTCGAGGCCCTGCGCGTCCACGCCGCGTACGCGCAGCAGGTACTGCCCGTCCGGCAGGTCGCCGAATTTGGCTTCGGGCTTCGCGCTCGTGTTTTCGGCAAGGACTTGGCGCATCTGGGCATCGGCGCCGACCTGGAAGCGGTAGGCGTGCGCGCCGGCTTGCGGTGGGACGGCGAAGCGCACCACCGTGCGTTCCTGCAGTTGCGGCAGGCCGGCGACGTCGGGCGCGGGCAAGAGCGCGACGGGCGGCGAAACCTGGCCGCTGGCGCTCGCGAGCACGCCGAATCCGGCTCCCACGGCAGCCGCCTTGCCGCCGCCACCCTGAACGCCGACCGTGCCGTCGGTGACCTCGGCCTGGCTGGCGCCGGACGCATCGTCGCTGCCGACGCGAAAGCGCGTGCCGCGCACTCCCATGCTCGCGGCGGGCGTGTCGACGGTGTAGCGGGGCCGCGGTGCCGCCGTCTTCGTGACAATGGACTCAAGACGACCCGCGTCGAGCCGGAAGCGGCTCTGCAGCGAATTCGTGTTGCGAAATCGCGACAATTCCTCGATTGTCATTCGGCTGCGCGGCTGCAACACGAGGCGCGAACCGTCGATCAGTTCGATGGTGGCGAAGCTCTGGTCGCCCGTCGACAAGTTCGCCCCGCCTTCGAGCTTCGCGTTGGCAGACAGCGCATTGCCGTTGGCACGCACGTCGCCGCTCACCGCGACGACCGAGGCCGTGGCCGGGTCCCGTCGCATCATCGCCGCCGGAATGCGCAACACCGTGCCGGGCATGATGTGGTACGGATCGACGATCCTGTTGAGGGTCTGCAGGCGCACCCACTGGTGCGGTTCCACCAGCACCGCGCGTGAAATGCCGATCAGCGTTTCGCCCGCCCGCACGCTGTAGGCGACTTCGTCCTCGCTGCCCGCTACTGCCGGAGTCATGGCAGCGGCCAGCGCTAGTGCCAGCGCGGACCGCAATGTGAACGGGGTGCTCATTGCAGGCTGCTCTCGCCCAGGCGCTCCAGGCGGTAACCGTAGTTGTAGGCCGGCACGAGGCGAAATCCGTTGGCGGGGTGCAGGTCGAGCTTCTTGCGCACGCGGCTGACGTGCGTGTCGAGGGTACGCGTCGGCACCGCCGCCGACAGGCCCCAGATTGTCTCAAGCAGATGGCCGCGCGAGAAGAGCCGGCCGAGGTTCTGGAACAGGAACAGGGCCAACGCGAATTCCTTCTCCGTCAACTGCTCCACCGGTTCGCCGCGCCGGAGCACGCGTCGGTGCTCGATGTCGAAACGATACGGCGCCACTTCGACAGTCTGCGGGTATTCCCCGTCCGGATGCGTGCGCCGCCAGACAGCGTCGAGGCGGGCAAGCAATTCGCGCCGACGCACGGGCTTCACCATGTAGTCATCGGCGCCGGCCTCCAGTCCGGCCACGATGTCCTCTTCGGCATCGCGGCTCGTGACGAAAATGACGGGCGTGCGCTCGCCGCGCTCCTTGCGCAGCCGGTGCAGGATTTCGTGCCCGCTATGGTCTGGCAGCATCCAGTCGATGAGATAGATATCGAAGCTTTCTCGCGACGCATTGCGCAGCAGATCGCGGCCGAGTCCGAACACGTGCGCGTCGTGACCGGCGGCCGTGAGCCACGCCGCAAGTGTTTCCGCTTGCGCGGAGTCGTCCTCCAAAAGTGCTATTCTCACGTCGTTCGCATGCGACAGGACAGGAGAATTATCCAGCCTGTCATAGAATCCATTCGTCGGGGGAGTACCATGTGTTGGAACTGGCGGCGGTTTGGAGACAGTTGCCGAGACCAACAAAATGTGAACTAATGTTACACCGCCAAGTTGTCCGGTGTTTCCCGATCTAGCTAGACTAGGATATTCCCTTCGGGATGAGCTTAGTATTTGTCGTTTTTTTATAAGGAGAGTCAAGAATGATGCCGAAGTCCATCAGTGCTCGTACCGTGGTTACTGCCTTGCTGAGCCTGACTGCAGCCACCGCGATGGCGCAAGTCGTGAATAACGATGCTTACCTGACCGACACTCGCGGCAACGTCTCGCGCAGCGGCACCAACCTGTGCTGGCGCACCGCCGAGTGGACGCCGGCCAAGGCGATCGCCGAGTGCGATCCCGATGTCGTGCCGAAGGTCGAGCCCGCTCCTGCTCCGGTTGCCGCCGCACCTGCGCCGGCTCCCGCGCCGAAGCCCGCCCCGCTGCCCCCGCCGCCCCCGCCCAAGTGCGACTTCAGCGCTACCCTGGCCGCTGACGCCACCTTCGCGTTCGGCAAGTCGGCCCTGACCCCGGGCGCCAAGAAGCAACTGGATGCCGTTGCCTCCAAGGCCGGTTCCTGCGCTTCGATCTCGTCCGTGCGCGTCGTCGGCCACACCGATCGCATCGGCACCGACAAGGGCAACCTGAAGCTCTCCCAGGATCGTGCCAACGTGGTCAAGGCCTATCTCGAGAGCAAGGGCGTCAAGTCGGCGAACTTCGAAGCCGTTGGCGTGGGCAAGGCCGAGCCGGTTGCCGGCGTGACCTGCGAAGGCAAGATGACCAAGGCCAAGCTGGCCGCCTGTCTGGCCCCGAACCGTCGCGTCACGGTTGACGTCGCTGGCGTCGGCAAGTAAGCCGCATTCCCCGGCGGCGCGAGCCGCCGGTCGCTCCACCGGAAGCCTCCGCAGCGTTGCTAGCGGGGGCTTCTTCTTTTGCGCTTGGGCGCAGCCTTGATCCAGCCCGCCGCCCAGGCGACGGCGGCATCGAGATGCGCCTCGGCAGAGGCCGACAGCGGTTCGCCCAGTTCGAACGTGCTGCCGCGAATCGCCATCAGCCAGGCGGGCGGCGGCTCCTCGGCCTGCAGGTCGCGAAAGACTTGCAGGATGGCTTGCGGTGACATCGCATGGGTCGTGAACGTGGCGTCCTGTGCCGGCGCGATCGTGTTGACCTCGAATGGAGCCAGTGCGTTCACACTGGCGTCGACGAAGAGCACGCGCCGGCGGTCCTGCAGATCGAGCGCATGCTCCACTTGCAACTGGAAGTCGGTCAGGCACTGGACGCCGGGAAGCTGCAGCGCCTCGACGCGCTCGATGAAGCGCGGTCCCAGCGCGTCGTCGCCCCGGCTGGGGTTGCCCCAGGCAAAGATCAGGGTCGGCGCGGTCAAGTGCGCTGGCAGCGTCCGCTGGCGTCGCGCACGAGGCGATCCCGCGGCGTGCCATCGGGGCTGACTATTTCAACCTCCAGTGGCATGCGGCCCAGTGCGTGCGTAGCACAGGAAAGACAGGGGTCGAATGCCCGGATGGCGACCTCGATATGGTTGAGGAGCCCCTCTGTTATCTCCTGGCCGTCAAGGTACTGCATGGCGACCTTGCGGATCGCTTCATTCATCGCCTGGTTATTGTGTGTGGTCGAGACGATCAGATTGGCACGCGTGACCTCGTCGTCGTCATTGACGCGATAGTGGTGGATCAGAGTGCCGCGCGGCGCTTCGATGACGCCGACGCCGCGGTCCAAGCGGTCGCCGGCGGCTGCCATCAGATCCGTGCCCACGATATCGTCATCATGCAGGAGATCCTTGATGGTTTCCGCAGCATGGAGCATCTCGATCATTCTGGCCCAGTGGTAGCCGAGCGTGGCGCCGGCAGCCGAACCGTTGTCGTAGGCGAGAAAGTCGGTTCGTGCGCGATCGGCGAGCGGCGTCGGTATCGAATCGCAGCTTGTGACGCGGGTGAGCGGGCCGACACGATACCAGCCGTCGTCTGCGCCCATGGCCGAAAAGTAGGGGAACTTCATGTAGGACCAGGGCTTGACGTCTTCGGCGATGACGTCCCAGTAGCGCGAATAGTCGAAGTGGTCGAACAGTATCCTGCCGTCGGCGTTGCGACCGCGCAGTCCGCCGTGGTAGAGATCCATGGCGCCGGATGCGGACACGAGGCACATGCCATTGGCGCGGAAGCGGCCGAAGGCGTTGTACTCGGCGAGGTTCTTCTCGAACAGATTCCGCACGAGATGGACAGCGTCTCTGCTCCAGCCCACGATCTGGTAGATGTCCTTGAGCAGCAGGTCGCGCTCGTCGCGACTCAGGGCCTTGTTGACGCCGCCCGGTACTGCACCGGTACCGTGCACACGCTTGCCTGCCGTCATGCGGATCACTTCCTGGCCGTACTTGCGCAGCAGCACGCCTTGCTTGGCGGTTTCCGGGGCGGCGGCGATGACGCCGACGATGTTGCGCTTCGCCACGTCCGAACCGAAGCCGAACAGCAGGTCCGGCGAAGCAAGGTGGAAGAAGTGCAGGGCATGCGACTGCAATATCTGGCCGTAGTGCATCAAACGGCGCAGCTTCTCCGCCGTCGGCGTCAGCGTGACGCCGAGCATCATGTCCATGGCCTTGGAAGCGGCGAGGTGGTGCGATACCGGACAGATGCCGCACAGGCGCTGCACCATGACCGGAACTTCCCAGTAAGGGCGGCCCTGGATGAAACGTTCGAAGCCGCGGAATTCGACGATGTGCAGGCGCACCTGATGCACGTGGTTGTCGTCGTCCAGCAGTAGCGTGACCTTGCCGTGGCCCTCGACGCGAGAGAGCGGTTCGATGGCGACACGGCGAAGGTTCTCCGTATTCGGGGCTGTTTCCAGGGCGAAGCTCATGAGGGCTCCTTCAGTCGTAGCGCAGCAGGCCGTGGCCGAGCGTGGGCGTGCGGCCGGCAATCAGGTCGTTGAGGAATTTCCAGATGGCGTTCGCGGGTGGCGGACAGCCTGGCAGGAAGTAATCGACCTTGACCACCTCGTGGATGGGGTGCACCTTGTCCAGCAGCAGTGGCAGTTCAGGGTCGTTGGGAATGCCACCGCGCGCGACGCCGGCATCTGTGTGATAGACCTCTTCGAGGATGTTGCGCAGGTCGAGGTGGTTGCGCTGCGCAGGCAGGCCGCCGTTGACGGAACACGCACCCATGGCGACCAGAATCTTGCAGTTCTTGCGGAATTCGCGCAGCACATGGACGTTCTCTGCGTTGCAGACGCCGCCTTCGACGATGCCCAGGTCGCACGGTCCGCACTGCTTGATGTCGGTCAGCGGCGTGCGGTCGAACTCGATCAAGGTGAGCAGGGTCAATATGCGTTCGTCGATGTCCAGGAAGGACATGTGGCAACCGAAGCAGCCCGCGAGGCTGGTGGTGGCGACGCGCAGCTTCTTTTTCACCGGGGCATCCATGTCAGCTTCCTTCCTTGACAACGACCGGCTTGAAACGTTCGGCCTGATCGGTGATCGGCTTGACGTCGTAGGGTCGCGCGCCTATGGGAACGGCAAACCCCTTGCGTTTCCTGAGGATGACACCGACCGGACAGACCTGCGCTGCCTTGTCGTCGGCGGTGAAGTTGGTGTCTGCGAGCCTTCCGGACTCGGCGTTGACGATCAGGTGCTTCTTGATGCCGCGCCCAGAAAGTGCGAAGACATTCTTCTTGTCCACTTCGGCGCTGGCGCGGATGCACAGTTCGCACAGGATGCAGCGATTGAAGTCGAGCAACATTTCCGGATGCGAGGAGTCGACAGGACGGTCCGGGTAGAACTGGTTGAAATGCGGGTTCATGACGCCAAGCGCATAGCACATCGCCTGCAGCTTGCAATGCCCGCTCTTTTCGCACGACGGACAGAAGTGGTTGCCCTCGACGAGCAGCATCTGCAGCAACATGCGCCGCTTGTCCATGATTTCCGGCGTGTGGCTTTCCACCTCCATGCCGGCCGCCGCGGGCAGCGTACATGAGGTCGCGGGGCGGCCGTTAACCCGGACCGTACACAGCTTGCAACTGCCATGCGGGCGGAACTCCGGGTGGTAACAGAGGTGCGGGATGAACACGCCGGCCGACATGGCCGCTTGCAGAACCGTCTGCCCCGGTTCGAAGGGAACTTCCCGGCCATCGAGAATGAAGACCTCGCTCATGAATGCGGCTCCAGGTGGGCACCGGCATCGTCGCGGCCGGTCATCTGCCTGGCTTGCGCCAGAGCACCGTCAAGATCGAAGGCCGGCTCGAAATCGAGGGTCTTCAGGCGCCGCTCGTAAGCCGGGCGGAACTTCTCCAGCGTATCGATCAGCGGACGTGACGCCGTGTGGCCGAGGCCGCAGTGCGCCGCCGTCTGCATCAGATCGGCGATGCGGTCGATTTCGACCAGGTCCGCCTGCGTACCGAGGCCGGCGCCGATCTTCTGCATCAGGTTCTTGAGCAAAGTGGTACCGACGCGGCAGGGAGTACAGAAGCCGCACGACTCGTGAGCGAAGAACTGCGAGAAATTCTGCGCCACCTCGAACATGTCACGGCTCTGGTCGAAGACCATGAAGGCGCCTGCGGTAGGGATGCCTTCGAAGGCGATGCGGCAGCCGAATTCGCTCTCGGAAACACAAACGCCCGACGGGCCGGAAATCTGCACAGCCTGCGCATTCTCGCCACCTGCGGCTTCCAGCACCTCGGCGACGGTTACGCCGAAGGGGTACTCGTAGATCCCCGGCCGGGCAACGTCACCCGAAACCGACAGCAACTTGGTCCCGGCCGACCTGGTTGTCCCGATGCCACGGTACCAGTCGCCTCCCTTGGCGGCGACGAGGGCCGAGGCGGCAAAGGTCTCCACGTTATTGACTATTGTCGGCTTGCCCAGGAAACCCTGGGTGACGGGATAGGGCGGCCGGTTGCGCGGCACGCCGCGCTTGCCTTCAAGCGATTCGATGAGCGCGGATTCCTCGCCGCAGACATAGGCTCCGGCGCCTAGATGGACTTCGATATCGAAATCGAATCCCGCGTGGCCGAGAATGGCGTGGCCGAGAAGGTTCTTCGCGCGCCGACGCGCCAGCGTCTCGTTGAGGGATTCCAGCAGATAGCGGTATTCGCCGCGCAAGTAGAGGAATCCTCTCTTGGCGCCCACCACATAGGCGGCGACCGTCATGCCCTCGAAAACCAGGTCGGCCTGGCGCGTGAGCAGAACGCGATCCTTGAACGTGCCCGGTTCACCTTCGTCCGCATTGCAGACCACGAAACGTTCGTCGGCGGGCGCGTGCCGACAGGCTTCCCATTTCAGGCCGGTGGTGAAGCCGGCGCCGCCGCGGCCGCGCAGGTTGGATTTCTTGATCTCTTCGAGGACTGCCGAGGGCCCGAAGGTGTCACCGGCGACAGCTTCGCGCCAGGACCGAGCGTTGGCCGCCGTTTCGCTGGCCGTTTCGCGGCCCAGCGCGGCCTCCAGGGCTTCGCCCGGCTGCAGGGCATTGCGAAGCAGGATATCGGCCCGACGTATGTTGTCCTCGACGAGGAACCATTCCGCCGGCCACTCGCTGACGGGCTGCTGCGCGCCAATCAACTCGGCCATCTGTTCGACGCGGGCGAGATCCATGCGCGTGACGGCCCGATAATTGACGAGCAGTGCCGGTCCCTGGTCGCCCATGCCGGTACATGAAGTGGTATCCACCGACACCAGGCCGTCTTCGGAGAGGCGGCCGGGCTCAAGCCACAGACGCTCACACAGCGCCTGCATCAGTTCCCGGCTGCCAAGCATCCGGTCGGTGATGTTGTCGCTCCAGAGGATGCGGTAGCGACCGCGCGGAACAGTATGGAAAAAGCTGTAGAACCCGGCCACGCCTTCGACCTTGGCGCGCGGCCACCCGACGCCATTGGCGATCTCGGTGATCGTCTCGGGCGCCAGCCAGCCGAGATCCTCCTGAGCCTCGCGCAGAATCTGCATCAGTCGTGTGCCATCATGCCGATGGCGTTCCAGGATCGGGGCCAGCAATTTGGCGGGATCAACCACGGGTGCCTCCTGTTGCAATGCAGCAGATAGCCATCATACTGCTAGCGCGCCCCTGCAGTCATGTTGCGCTGGATCAACGTTCGTACCGATGGCTATGTCACCGGGCGTAGGCGATGATCTCGGCCGGAATGCGCGCGAGCGGCGCGATGGTGTCCACGGCGCCCAGGCGGATCGCCTCCTTCGGCATGCCGAACACGACGCAGCTCGACTCGTCCTCCGCGATCGTCTTGGCACCGGCACTGTGCATTTCCTGCAGGCCGCGGGCACCGTCGGCGCCCATGCCGGTCATTATTATCCCAAGAGCATTTCTGCCCGCCGCCTGCGCCACCGAGCGGAACAGCACGTCTACCGATGGCTTGTGCCGATTGACCAGGGGGCCGTCCCTGACATCGACCACGTACTGGGCTCCACTCCGGCGCAGCATCATGTGCCGGCCACCGGGCGCAACCAGCGCCAGGCCGTCGCGCAGGCGGTCGCCGTCTTTGGCTTCACGCACTTCGACCTGGCAGATCTGGTTCAGGCGCTCGGCAAACAACGCGGTGAACTTCTCCGGCATGTGCTGCACGATCGCGATGCCGGGGCACACTGCCGGCAGCCGCGTTAGCACTGCTTCGAGCGCCTGCGTGCCGCCCGTGGATGTGCCGATGGCGACCACCTTGTCGGTCGTGGCGGTCATAGCAGCCGTTCCCGCGACCAGCATGGCGTCCGCCGTGAGGCTTGTCGTCGGCATCGCCATGGCGGCAGGAACGAGGCGGCGCACGTTGGCCTGAGCGGCGGTCTTGATGGCGCCGATCATGTCCGCCTCGCTGTCGAGCAGGAATTGCTTGAGGCCGAGCTTGGGCTTCGTGATGATCGAGACGGCGCCAGCTGCCAGCGCTTCCATGGTCGTCTGCACGCCCTTCTCGGTCAGGGTCGAGCAGATCACGACGGGCGTGGGCCGCTCGGCCATGATCTTCCTCAGAAACGTGAGGCCGTCCATGCGCGGCATCTCGATGTCCAGCACGATCACATCGGGCCACACGAGCTTCATGCGTTCCATCGCGAACAGCGGGTCGGCCGCAATGCCGGACACCTCGATCTCCGGGTCGCGGCTCAGCACCTCGCGCGCCACCTGGCGCACCACGGCGGAATCGTCCACGACCATGACTTTGATCTTGTTCATTGCTTCATCGCTGCGTGGAAATCGAGCCAGACATCGCCGCTCCAGACGTCGAATCGCAGCCAGCGATGGCCTGCGCCGCCGACATGTTCGGCCTTCAGCGGGATGCCGCGCTCGCGCAGCAGACGCCGTGCGGCCGCGACATTCTCGAAGCTGACGCGGACGGGATCGTCGAGATCCGGAAACATCGTGCCGCCCCCGAACACCTTGGCCTCATACTCGGTGATGCGCGTGCCCGTCCGGCTGATGGCGCGCTCGAGGATGATGAATGCCTCATTGCCGTAACGGCCGTCCGGCTGCTGCACGGAGGTTTCGCGCCGCCGCGGCAGCATGAAGTGGCACATGCCGCCCAGGCGGCGCTCGCGGTGCCAGAGCGTGACCGCGATGCACGATCCGAGCAGGGTGGTCACCCGCTGGGGGCCTTCGCCGAAGAACACTTCGCCGATGCCGAGATGGGTGTCGGTGGCGACCGTCATGGCTTGCGATAGATCGTCGGTTGGACAGGCAGCAGTTCGTTATTGACGCCGTGCAGCGTCTCGGCGTGACCGATCACCAGATGGCCGCCCCGGCGCAGCTTTCCCGCGAGCCGGGCCACCACCTTCGCCTTCGTGGCAGCGTCGAAGTAGATCATCACGTTGCGCAGGAAGATGACGTCGAAGCTGCCAATGTCGGGCAGTTCGGCGTTGAGGTTGATCTGCGCGAAGCGCGTGTGCAACCGCAGCCGGCGGTCGATCATGAAGGTGCCTTCCTGGCTGCGTACGCCCCGCAGGCAGTACTTGCGCTGATATTCGGGCGGCAGACCACGCATCTTGTCCATAGGGTAGTGGCCGCTCTCAGCCGTGTGCAGAACGGAGAGGCTGATGTCGCTGCCGAAGACGCTCCATTGCGCGTCGAGTCCGAAATGGTCGGCCAGCACCATCGCGGTCGTATAGGATTCCTCCCCGGTCGAGCTCGCGGCGCTCCAGGCGTCGAACGGCCGCCCGCGCGGATGGGCAGGCAGCACGCGCCAGCGCAGGAAGTCGAAATGCTTTTCCTCGCGAAAGAAATAGGTCTCGTTGGTCGTCAGCAGATCGACCATCAACTGACGTTCCCCGGGATCGTGGCCGTCGGTGACATGCCGGTAATATTCCGAGAAGCTGCGGTAGCCATAGTGCTTTACGCGCCTCGACAAGCGGCCCACGAGCAGCACTTTCTTGGCATCGGAAAGACTGATGCCGGCGATTTCGTGGATCAAGCGGCGGAACTTCGCGAATTCGCCGCTGCTGATCGCGATCTCCTCCGGGGGGGCGAGTACCGCGGCGTCAAGCGTGAGCGCCATTTCCGTCCCCGACGCGGAAGAACTGCATGAGGTGCTGGAGCTGTTCGGCCTGGGAGCCCATTTCCTCGGCGGTGGCGGCGAGCTGTTCGGAAGCGGAAGCGTTCTGCTGGGTGGCCTGGTTGAGTTGGCTCATGGCGCCGTTGATCTGGCCGAGGCCGGCGGACTGTTCGGCGGAAGCGGAG
>DATJQH010000027.1:0-32594 GCA_035505955.1 Rhodocyclaceae bacterium | reverse complement strand
CTCACCGAAGCGGACCGCATCTATTCGGCCGCCGACGTTCAGCGCGCCATAGCAAAACTGGCGACCGAGATCACGCGCGGGCTCGCCGACAGCCACCCGCTGGTCCTCACCGTCATGGGCGGCGCGATCGTGTTTGCCGGGCAGTTGCTGCCGCACCTCGCGTTCCCGCTCGAGGCGGACTACCTGCACGTGACGCGCTACGGCTCGGGAACCACCGGCGGCGAACTCAACTGGGTCGTCGAGCCGCGCACGCCGGTGAAGGATCGTGTCGTGCTGGTTCTGGACGACATCCTCGACGAAGGCATCACGCTGTCGGCGATCAAGGCGCGCCTGATGGCACAGGGCGCGCGCGAATGCCTGGTGGCGGTGCTGACGGAAAAGGACCTCGGGCGCACGAAGCCGATCCGGCCCGACTTCGTCGGCCTGCGCCTGCCCAACCGCTACGTGTTCGGCTGCGGCATGGACATCGACGGCGCTTGGCGCAACCTGCCGGCGATCTACGCCGTCAAGGGAAACTGAACCCACCCCGAAAAAACCTCGCTGCGTTCGGTTCTCCCCTCAAGGGGCCGAGAAACACTCGAGGCGGCCCTTCGTGTTTCTGGATCAGCCGCGGATTTCGACGCGCCGGCTCGTGCGCTTGACGAGGCCCGATGTCGGATCGAAATGCACGTGGAAGTGTGCTTCCTCGGTCGGGATCGTGCCTGCGACGCGCCAGTCCCAGACTTCTTCCTGCGAGTTCTGGTAGGTCACCTTGGAGCCGGGTGCGCCGATCAGCCGCCGCACGTCGTCGCGGTCCATCCCGGCGACGATCTTGGCGAGGTTCGCTTCGGTCAGCACCTGCTCGATCTTCTGCATCACCTGGTCGGCGCCGATGGTGATCATGTAGCACTCGGTCCCATTGGGCTGGCGGTTGAATTCCCAGGTGACGGTGCCATCGGCATTGCGGAATTCCTGCGCCGGGTTGCCCATGCGCGAGCGCACTTCGGCCGCGGTGGATACGCCCGGCTTGAGCTCCTGCAGATTGACGACGTCGCAGCCGGGAAGCAGGGCGGCGACGGTGCCGAGGGCGACGGTGAACCAGCTTGGGGTCTTCATGGCGCGCTCCGAAAGGTTTCGCCATTCAACCACAAATCCGGATGGCATGTCGTGGCCACGGAGGCGATGCCCCCGCGGCGTACCACGGGGGCTGACTTTTCAACGCCTCAGGCTGCTTCTTCGCGGTCGGCGCGCTTGCGCTCGTGCGCTTTCAGGAAACGCTTGCGCAGGCGGATGGACTTCGGCGTGATCTCCACCAACTCGTCGTCGGCGATGAACTCGACCGCGGATTCGAGGGTGATCTGGATCGGCGGCACCAGGCGCACGGCTTCGTCGGTGCCGGAGGCGCGCACGTTGGTGAGCTGTTTGCCCTTGATCGGGTTCACGACCAGGTCGTTGTCGCGGCTGTGGATGCCGATGATGATGCCTTCATAGAGGGGATCGCCCGGCGACACGAACATGCGGCCGCGATCCTGCAGCTTCCACAGCGCGTAGGCCACGGCGGGGCCATCTTCGGCGGAGATCAGCACGCCGTTGCGGCGCTCGGCCATGATGCCGGCCATCGGCCCGTAGTCGTCGAACACGTGGCTCGCGAGGCCCGTGCCGCGCGTGAGTGTGAGGAATTCGCCCTGGAAGCCGATCAGGCCGCGGGCGGGAATCCGGTAGTCGAGGCGGACGCGTCCCTTGCCGTCCGGCTGCATGTCCTGCAGGTCACCGCGGCGTCGACCGAGTTCTTCCATGACGGCGCCCTGGTTGCCTTCCTCGACGTCGACGGTGAGCATCTCATACGGCTCCTGTTTCTCGCCGTTGATTTCCTTGAACAGCACGCGTGGCCGCGACACGGCCAGCTCGTAGCCTTCGCGGCGCATGTTCTCGAGGAGAATGGTCAGGTGCAGTTCGCCGCGGCCGGAAACCTCGAAGACATCGGCGTCCGCGGTTTCCTGCACGCGCAGGGCGACGTTCGACAAAAGTTCCTTCTGCAGCCGGTCGCGGATCTGGCGGCTGGTGACGTACTTGCCTTCCTTGCCCGCGAGGGGCGAGGTATTGACCTGGAAGTTCATCGTCAAAGTCGGTTCATCGACCGCAATGGGCGGCATGCCGACGGGATTGTCGACCGCGCAAAGCGTGACGCCGATGCCGACCTGTTCGATGCCCGTGACGAGCACGATGTCGCCAGCCTCGGCATCTTCCGCCTGCTGACGTTCGAGGCCCTGGAAGGTCAGCACCTGGCCGATCTTGGCGCGGCCCTTTGCTTCGTCCCCATACATGACGGCGACTTCCTGTCCGGGCTGGATGTGGCCCTTCTTGATGCGGCCGATGCCGATGCGGCCGACGTAGGAGTTGTAGTCGAGCGAGCAGATCTGCAGTTGCAGCGGCGCCTCCGAGTCCACGTCGGGCGGCGGCACGTGGCGCAGGATGGCTTCGTAGAGCGGTCCCATGTCGGTGCCCGGCGTGTGCGAGGCCATCATCGCATAGCCGTTCAGCGCCGACGCGTAGACGACCGGGAAGTCGAGTTGGTCTTCAGTCGCGCCGAGCTTGTCGAACAGGTCGAACGTGTGGTTGATGACCCAGTCGGGACGGGCGCCCGGGCGGTCGATCTTGTTGATGACGACGATGGGCTTGAGTCCCAGCGCCAGCGCCTTGCGGGTGACGAAGCGGGTCTGCGGCATCGGCCCCTCGACGGCGTCGACCAGCAGCAGCACGCCGTCGACCATCGACAGCACGCGCTCCACCTCGCCGCCGAAGTCGGCATGGCCCGGGGTGTCGACGATGTTGATGTGCGTGCCCTTGTAGTCGATGGCGCAGTTCTTGGCGAGAATCGTGATGCCGCGTTCCTTTTCCAGGTCATTGGAATCCATGACCCGTTCGGCCACTTGCTGGTGGGCCGCGAACGTGCCCGACTGGCGCAGCAACTGGTCGACCAGCGTGGTCTTGCCGTGGTCGACGTGGGCGATGATGGCGATGTTTCTGAGGGGGCGGGACATGTAGTTTTAGGCCAGGAAGGCGGACTGCGAAAGGGGGCGCATTCTATCATGGCGGCTCGGTCGCCATGATAGAATTTGACTAAATTTTCAAGGACTTTCACATGATTGCAGTAATCGGCGGCAGCGGCCTGACGCAACTGGCAAACCTCGAAGTGACGCGACGCGAGGTAGTCCGCACGCCTTTCGGCGAACCTTCCGGTGCCTTGACCTTCGGCCGCATCGGCTGCCAGGAGATCGTGTTCCTGGCGCGCCACGGTTATGGCCATACCATTCCGCCGCACCGGGTGAACTACCGCGCCAACACCTGGGCACTGGCGCGTGAGGCCGGCGCCGAAGGCATCGTCTCGGTGGCCTCGGTGGGCGGCGTGCGGCCCGACCTCGGTCCCGGCACGCTCGTCGTTCCCGACCAGATCATCGACTACACCTGGGGCCGCAGCGGCACTTTCCATGAAGGCAATGGGTCGCAGGTCGTCCATATCGATTTCACCGAACCCTATGACCGCAACCTGCGCCGGCAGTTGCTCATTGCGGCCGAGCGGGCGGGCGAGGCGATGGTCGATGGTGCCGTGTACGCCGCGACCCAGGGACCGCGACTGGAAACCGCGGCCGAAGTGAATCGGCTCGCGCGCGACGGCGCCGACCTCATTGGCATGACGGGCATGCCTGAAGCCTCGCTGGCGCGCGAACTGGATGTTCCCTACGCCGCGCTCTGCGTGGTCGCGAACTGGGCGGCCGGGCGTGCCAGCAGCGAGCACACGATCGATTTTCCCAGCATCGAGGCAGTACTGCAGGTGTCCATGGGCCGCGTGCGGCGCGTGATCGAGCACCTTTGCGCCGAGGCGCACTGACTCAAACCTGCAGTGCCTGCAGGAGCTCCTGCTCGAGCTTGACCAGCGTCACCATCTTGCCGAGTTCGTCGCCGCTGATGAGGAACGTGTCCTCGGCGCGTTCGCCCAGTGTCGCGATCTTTGCCGAGCGTATGCCGATGCCATGCAGGCTCAGGATGCGCGCGATTGCGTAGAGCAGGCCCGGCCGGTCGGCGGCGACGATGGACATGATGGAGTGGTTGCCGCGCTCGTCCGGACGGATGTCGACTTCGGGCGTGATGGGGAAGCTGCGTACCTGGCGCGACAGCCGGGCGCTCGGCGGTGCTTCCAGCGGCGGCTTGGTCGTCAGGTGTTCGGCCAGGTCGTGTTCGACCATGCTGAGCACGTCGCGGTACCCCAGGCGTTCCACCGGGTCGAGCAGGACGAAGCTGTCCAGCGCGTAGCCGTGGCGCGAGGTGTGCACCTTCGCTTCCACGATCGAGTAGCCGAGCCGCGCGAAGAAGCCGCAAATGCGCGCGAACAGTTGCGGCTGGTCGGCGATGTACACCATGACCTGCAGGCCGTCGCCGAACGGATTGATGCGCGCGCGCACCACCGGATCCGGGCTGTCCGGCCGGTAATACAAATTGCGCGTGTGCCAGACGATTTCGTCGGCATCGTGGCGCAGGAAATAGCTCGTATCGAGATGCTCCCAGAGCGGCTGCTCGACATCGGGCCGCAGCCCGCGAAACCGTAGCAGCCGGCGCGCCTCTTCCTGCCGCTCGGCAATCCCGGCCATCTGCAGCGGTGCGTCCCCGCGCAGTACGCGCGCGGTGGCGCGGTACAGGTCTTCCAGCAACTTTCCCTTCCAGGCGTTCCAGACCTTGGGACTCGTGCCGCGGATGTCGGCCACCGTGAGCAGGTACAGGCAGTTCAGGCGATCTTCGGTGCGCACGACGTTGGCAAAGGCCTGGACAACCTCGGGGTCCGCGAGGTCCTGCTTCTGCGCCACCTGCGACATCGTCAGGTGATGCTCGACCAGGAATACGATCAGGTCCGCGTCCTCGTCCGCGATCTGATGTTCGCGGCAGAACCGGCGTGCATCGACGGTGCCAAGCTTCGAATGGTCGCCGCCGCGCCCCTTGGCGATGTCGTGGAACAGCGCCGCGACGTAGACCAGCCACTGTTTCTGCACCGACGACATGACCTGGGTGCAGAACGGGAACTCGTGCGCATACTCGGGCATCGCGAAGCGCCGCAGGTTGCGTATGACCTGCGTGATGTGCTGGTCCACGGTGTAGACGTGGAACAGGTCGTGCTGCATCTGGCCGATGATGCGGCCAAACGCCGGCAGGTAGTGGCCGAGGATGTCGAACTGGTTCATGCGCCGGATTTCATGCGTCAGGCCGCGCTTCTGCTGAAACAGTTGCAGGAAGAGCCCGTGGCTGGCCGGATCTCGGCGCAGCGGGGTGCCGGCGTAGTCCCGTGCGGCCCACAGGGCGCGCAAGGCGCGCGCCGTCAGGCCGCGCAGCTCGGAGCGCTGCGCCATGAGCAGGAACACTTCGAGGATGGCGCGGGGTTCCCGCTCGAACAGGCGCGTGTCGACGATGTCGAGCCGGTCGCGCATGGTCTGGAAGCGGCCGTCGATCGGGATTGGCGGCGTGCTGGGCCACGGTGCGATACGCGTGCTGAGATTGAGTTGCACCAGCGTGTTCAACTGCGTCACCAGCTTGGCATTGCGGTAGTAGCGCTGCATCAGCACTTCGGAAGCGCGCTTGGCTGCGGTGGCCTCGATACCGAAGGATTTCGCCAGCGCCTCCTGGTGTTCGAACAGCAGGCGGTCTTCGCGCCGGCCCGCGAGATGGTGCAGGCGGATGCGCGTATGGCGCAGGAACCCTTCGGCGCGGCCGAGCAGCCGCGATTCGTCTGCGGTCACCAGCAGCATCGTCGCGAGCTGGCTCCAGGTGGCGCCGAGCCGCGCCGCCTGGGCGACCCAGAGGATCACCTGCAGATCCCGCTGTCCGCCCGGGCTCTCCTTGCAATTGGGTTCCAGGCTGTAGGGCGTGTCGTTGAAGCGCGCATAACGTTCCGCCTGCTCGAGCTGCTTGGCCTTGAAGAAGGCAGCGGGGTCGAGGTGCTCGCGCGTCCGGCGGCACAACGCGTCGAACAAGGGGCGATCGCCGCACAGGTGGCGCGCTTCGAGAAGCGTGGTCTGCACGGTGATGTCGCGCGCGGCCTCTTCGACGCACTCCGCGACGGTACGGACGCTGTGGCCGATGTCGAGTCCGATGTCCCAGAACAGGCCGATCAGCGGTTCCAGGTGCGGGTGGTGCGCGGCGGCGCCGTCTTCCGGCACCAGGAACAGGAGATCGACGTCGGAGCCGGGGTACAGTTCGCCCCGGCCGTAGCCGCCGACGGCCACCAGGGCGACGTCTGCCGGCATGTGCAGTTCGCGCCAGATGCGACGCAGGATACGGTCGACCAGCCGGGCGCGACCGCGCAGGTAGGCGACGGCCGAGTCGGAGCGCTCGTAGGCCTCACGCAGGCGATGCTGTTCGGCCTTGATTTCGCTGCGCGTGTCCGCGATCAGATCGCGCAGACTGTCGGCGGGCAGTGCCTGGGCGACCATCGTCAAGGGCAGCTTAGGCCAGTGCGGGTCTGGCCGGTGCGCCGGCGGAAAGCGTCAGGACTTCCGAGCCGCCCTCGGTGACGACTATGGTGTGTTCCCACTGTGCCGAGAGACTGCGGTCCCGCGTGACGATGGTCCAGCCGTCGGCGAGTTCTGAGATCGCGGCCTTGCCGGCGTTGATCATCGGTTCGATGGTGAAGATCATGCCCGGGAGAAGTTCCGGTCCGGTGCCGGCCTTGCCGTAGTGGAGCACCTGCGGCTCTTCATGGAAATTGAGGCCGATGCCGTGGCCGCAGAATTCGCGCACGACGGAGAATCCGTTCCTTTCGGCGTGGCGCTGGATGGCGGCGCCGATGTCGCCCAGATGGCCGCCCGGCTTCACTTGCGCGATGCCTACCCACAGGCATTCGTAGGTGATCTGGCACAGACGCTTGGCGAGAATGGAAGCTTCGCCGACGATGAACATGCGGCTGGTGTCGCCGTGCCAGCCGTTCTTGATGGTCGTGATGTCGAGATTGACGATGTCGCCCTTCTTGAGCGGCCGGTCGTTGGGAACGCCGTGGCAGACCTGATGGTTGACGGAGGCGCAGATCGACTTGGGGTAGGGCGGGTAGCCAGGCGGCGCGTAATTGAGCGGCGCCGGTATACAGCCCTGCACGTTGACCATGTAGTCGTGGCAAAGGCGGTCCAGTTCCTCGGTCGTCACGCCTGGCTTGACGAATGGGGCGATGTAGTCGAGCACCTCGCCGGCAAGGCGCCCGGCGATGCGCATGCCTTCGATGTCTGACGCGGTCTTGATGAGAATGGCCATGGCGTCATTCTACCCGCCGGCCCACGGAAGTCATGGCGAACTTGATGCCATGTGTCGGAAAAGGTTATAATTTTCGGATTGCTCGGGATGGTCCCGGGCAAAATCCGCACGCTCGGCGCCGAATGGGTGATCGCAGCATCACGGCCGGGCGGAGGCTTAACCCATATCGGAGATCGACACATGAGCACTACCATGCGCCAGATGCTGGAGGCCGGCGTTCATTTCGGCCACCAGACCCGCTTCTGGAACCCCAAGATGGCCAACTACATTTTCGGCCATCGCAACAAGATCCACATCATCAACCTCGAGAAGACCCTCGCCAAGTACAACGAGGCGATGGCGTTCGTGAAGAAGATGGCGGCCAAGAAAGGCACCATCCTGTTCGTCGGCACCAAGCGCCAGGCGCGCGAGATTGTCGCCGAGGAGGCCGCGCGCTGCGCCATGCCCTGCGTCGACGAGCGCTGGCTGGGCGGCATGCTGACCAACTTCAAGACGGTCAAGCAGTCGATCAAGCGCCTGAAGGACATGGAGCAGATGGCCCAGGAAAACGCCCTGGAGAAGATGTCGAAAAAGGAAGCGCTGATGCTGCAGCGCGAACTGGTCAAGGCGCAGAAGAGCCTGGGCGGCATCAAGGACATGGCCGGCCTGCCCGACGCGATCTTCGTGATCGACGTCGGTTTCCACAAGATCGCCATCACCGAGGCCAACAAGCTCGGCATTCCGGTGATCGGCGTGGTCGATACCAACCATAGCCCCGAAGGCATCAGCTACATCATCCCCGGCAACGACGACTCGTCGCGTGCCATTCGCCTCTATGCCCGCGGCATCGCGGACGCGATCCTGGAAGGCAGGAACCAGTCGATCAACGAAGTGGTGCAGCAGATCGCCGGCGAGGACGAGTTCGTCGAGGTCGACGACGAGGCCAACCAGTAGTCCTGGTTCCCGGGAACTCAACGAATCTGGAGTGAAGTAATGGCGGAAATCACCGCAAGCATGGTCAAGGAACTGCGCGAGAAGACCGACGCGCCCATGATGGAATGCAAGAAGGCGCTGACCGAAGCCGTCGGCGACATGGGCAAGGCCGAGGAAATCCTGCGCGTCAAGCTTGGCAACAAGGCGACCAAGGCGGCAACGCGCGTCGCGGCCGAGGGCGTGGTCGGCATGTACCTGGCCGGCGATGGCAAGCTGGGCGCAGTCGTCGAGGTCAATTCGGAAACCGACTTCGTGGCCAAGAATGATGAATTCATCGCGCTGGCCAAGGGCTGCGCCGAACTCGTGGCGGCGAAGAACCCCGCCGACGTCGCGGCGCTGTCGGCGCTGCCGATGGGCGGCGGTACCGTCGAGTCGACGCGTACCGCGCTGGTCGGCAAGATCGGTGAGAACATGTCGATTCGCCGCTTCGTCCGTGTGGCCGCGAAGGGCAAGCTGTCGTCCTATGTCCATGGCGGCTCGAAAATCGGCGTGCTGGTCGATGTCACCGGCGGCGACGATCAGTTGGCGAAGGACCTGGCGATGCATATCGCCGCTTCGAAGCCGAAGTCGCTCGACGCTTCCGGCGTGCCGGCCGACCTGCTCGACACCGAGCGCCGCATTGCCATCGAGAAGGCGCGCGAAGCCGGCAAGCCCGAGAACATGCTCGAGAAGATCGCCGAGGGCACGGTCCAGAAGTACCTGAAGGATGTGACCCTGCTGGGCCAAGTATTCGTCAAGGCCGAGGACGGCAAGCAGACCATCGAGCAGCTGCTGAAGGCCAAGGGTGCAACCGTCAACGGTTTCACCCTGTACGTCGTCGGCGAGGGCATCGAGAAGAAAGTCAGCGACTTCGCGGCCGAGGTCGCTGCCCAGGCCGCAGCCGCAAAGAAGTAACCCAAAGTCAGCCCCCGTGGTACGCCAATGACGACTCCAGCCCACAAGCGCATCCTGCTCAAGCTCTCCGGCGAAGCCCTGATGGGAGACGACGCCTACGGCATCAACCGCGAGACCCTGTCGCGCATCGTCGGCGAAATCAAGACGGTCGCTGACCGTGGCGTCGAGATCGGCGTCGTCATTGGCGGCGGCAACATCTTCCGCGGCATGGCGGGGGCGTCGACCGGCATGGATCGCGCCACGGCGGACTACATGGGCATGCTGGCGACCGTCATGAATGCGATGGCGCTGGCGGATGCCATGCGCCAGGTGAGCCTGCCGGCCCGGGTGCAATCGGCCCTCAACATCGAGCAGGTGGTCGAGCCCTATATCCGCGGCAAGGCCATCCGCTACCTCGAAGAGGGCAAGGTCGTCGTGTTCGGCGGCGGCACCGGCAACCCGTTCTTCACGACCGATACCGCGGCTGCGTTGCGCGGCTCGGAGATCGGCGCCGACATCGTGCTCAAGGCGACCAAGGTGGACGGCATCTACACCGCGGACCCGAAGAAGGACCCGTCCGCCAAGCGGTTCGCCAAGATCAGCTTCGATGAGGCGATCGGCCGCAATCTGGCCGTGATGGACGCAACCGCATTCGCGCTGTGCCGCGACCAGAAACTGCCGATCAATGTGTTTTCGATCTTCAAGGCCGGCGCGCTGAAGCGCGTCGTGATGGGCGAGGACGAGGGAACGCTCGTCTACTGCTAGGAGTCAGAAATGATTGCCGAAATCAGGAAGAGCACCGAACAGAAGATGCTGAAGAGCGTGGACGCGCTGAAGCACGACCTGGCGAAGGTGCGCACCGGACGGGCCCATACGGGTCTCCTGGATCACGTGCAGGTGGAATACTACGGCTCGCTGATGCCGATCAGCCAGGTCGCCAACATCACGCTGATCGACGCGCGCACCATCGGCGTCCAGCCGTGGGAAAAGCCGATGATTGCCAAGGTCGAGAAGGCCATCCGCGATTGCGATCTCGGGCTGAATCCGGCGACGCAGGGCGACTTGATTCGCGTGCCGATGCCCATGCTGACGGAAGAGCGCCGGCGCGAGCTCATCAAGGTGGTCAAGCACGAGGGCGAGAACGCCAAGGTGGCCGTGCGCAACCTGCGCCGCGACGCGATTTCGCATCTGAAGGAGGCGTTGAAAAAGCACGAACTGTCGGAAGACGACGAACGCCGCGCCCAGGACGAGATCCAGAAGCTGACCGACAAGTTCGTGGCGGAGGTGGACAAACTGCTGGTCGAAAAGGAAAAGGACCTGATGGCTGTCTGAGCCATCGGCGAACGCAAACATGGTGGCATTCGCCAGTTCGACCGAGCGCATTCCCGACGAGCGGGACGTGCCGCGGCACGTCGCCATCATCATGGACGGGAACGGCCGCTGGGCGCGCAAGCGCTTCATGCCGCGCGTTGCCGGACACAAGCGCGGCGTCGAGGTTCTGCGTCGCGTCATCAAGGCGAGCATCGAGCGCGGCATCGAGTACCTCACCGTATTCGCGTTCAGCTCCGAGAACTGGCGGCGGCCGCCCGAAGAGGTCTCCTTCCTGATGAATCTCTTCATGTCGGCCCTGAGCAATGAGGTCGCGCGCCTGCACGAGAACGGAATCAGGTTGAGGATCGTCGGCGACCTGTCGCGTTTCGATCCGGGCTTGCGCGAACTCATCGAGACCGGGGAGCGAAAGACTGCGGCCAACACCGGCCTGACGCTGACCGTGGCGGCCAACTACGGTGGCCGCTGGGACGTCCTGCAGGCGGCAAACCGCCTCGCGCGCGCGTATCCCGAGAAGGTCGGCAATTGGACGGAAGGCGACCTCGCACCGTATCTCGCCATGGCACATGCGCCGGAGCCGGATCTTTTCATCCGTACCGGCGGCGAACAGCGCATCAGCAATTTCATGATCTGGCAGCTCGCTTATACCGAACTGTACTTCACGGATCGCCTGTGGCCCGATTTCGATGCCAGGACGCTCGATGCCGCCATCGCCTCGTATCGCGGGCGCGAGCGCCGCTTCGGACGCACCAGCGAGCAATTGCGGGAGGAGGTCATCTGCTGTCCTCCGGCAGACACCCCGGTGCAACAGACACAAGATGCTTAAAACGCGGATTGTCACCGCGTTGGTGCTGCTGGCTGGCTTCCTCGCCGTTCTTTTCCTCCTCCCGAAGCCGTCCGCCGCCATCATTTTCGGCGCGCTTGCGGGTCTGATGGCTTGGGAATGGGCGGGTCTCATGCATATCGATCGCGCCGGGCGCGTCTTCTTCGCGGGAATCGTCCTGTTCTCATGCTTCACCGCCTACGATCAGGCCGAAGTCTTCTATCCCGCACTGTGGTGGTTGTCGGTGGCCTTCTGGCTGCTGATCGTGCCGCTGTGGCTGTGGCGTGGCTGGCGACTGGACAGCAACGACATGGGAGGCTACGCCGTCGGCTGGATACTGATCGTGCCCATGTGGGCGGCCATGGTGGCATTGCAGGACAGGAACCCATGGTGGCTGTTCGCGGCCATGGCGCTGGTCTGGGTCGCCGATATTGGCGCCTACTTCGCCGGGCGCGCATGGGGGCAGCACAAGCTGGCTCCGGCCATCAGCCCGGGCAAGACCTGGGAGGGCGTCGGCGGCGGCGTCGCGGGCGTCCTGGTGTACGGCATCGCCGCCACGCTCGTCGCGGGGGCCTCGCCGCTCGCCGAATTTCGCTGGACGCCGGTCCTCGTCGCCCTGGCGGCCATGAGCGTGGTGGGCGATCTGTTCGAATCGCTGATGAAGCGCCAGGCCGGCGTAAAGGACAGCAGCGAACTGCTGCCGGGGCATGGCGGCCTGCTCGATCGTCTGGACAGCCAGACATCGACACTTCCGCTCGTGGCGCTGATTCTGCTTGGAATGGCAACGTGACGCGGCAGCGGCTGACCATCCTTGGCGCCACTGGCTCCATCGGGGCGAGCACGCTGAACGTCGTGGCGCGGCATCCGGATCGCTTCGAGGTTGTGGCCCTGACCGGGCACCGGCGGCTCGATATCCTGGCCGAGCTATGCCGACGGCATCAACCGCGCTATGCGGTCGTGGGTGACGCCGCGGATGCGGCGCGCCTGACGCAAATCCTGGCGGGGGCCGGTACGGAAGTCCTGGCCGGAGCGGGGGCGCTCGACAAAGTCGCCGCATTGCCGGAGGTCGACACGGTCATGGCGGCGATCGTCGGCGCAGCGGGGCTCGCGCCGACGCTGTCGGCCGTGCGCGCAGGGAAGCGGGTGCTGCTCGCGAACAAGGAAGCGCTCGTGATGGCCGGCGGCGTGTTCATGGCCGAGGTCAAGCGCTGCGGGGCGACGCTCCTGCCGATCGACAGCGAACACAACGCCGTGTTCCAGTCCCTGCCGCAAGGATTCGCCGGCGACCTGCGGCAATCCGGCGTGCGCAAGATTTTGCTGACCGCGTCGGGCGGGCCGTTCCGGACGACACCGCTGGAACAGCTTGTTGCCGTCACGCCTGATCAAGCCTGCGCCCATCCGAACTGGGTGATGGGCCGCAAGATCTCGGTCGACTCCGCCACGATGATGAACAAGGGGCTCGAGGTGATCGAAGCGCGCTGGTTGTTCAATGCCACTCCCGAGCAAATCGAGGTCGTGGTGCATCCGCAAAGCGTGATCCACTCGCTCGTTCAATACGTCGACGGCTCGGTTGTTGCCGAGCTCGGCAACCCCGATATGCGTACGCCCATCGCGCACGCGCTCGCCTATCCGGAGCGCATCGAATCCGGCGTGGCGTCGCTGGACCTGTTCGAAGTGCTGCACCTCGATTTCGAGAGGCCGGATCTGCGGCGTTTCCCGTGCCTGCAACTGGCGTATCGCGCGCTGGCGGCGGGTGGTTCGGCGCCGGCTGTCCTCAATGCCGCCAACGAGGTCGCGGTCGCCGCGTTCCTCGACGGCACGCTGTCGTTCGTGCGCATCGCCGATGTCATTGCGAGTGCACTCGATACCGTGCCGCAGGCGAAGGCCGATGATCTCGACGGCGTCATGAATGCCGATGCCAGCGGTCGCGCTGCGGCCGTGCAGGCGGTGGCGCACTTCGGTCGCGCCGGATGAGCGGCTCGCTGCTCTGGTACGTGGGCGCGTTTGCCGTCGCGCTTGGCGTACTCATCGTCGTGCACGAACTTGGCCATTACGTGGCCGCACGTCTCGTCGGCGTCAAGGTGCTGCGCTTTTCCGTCGGATTCGGCAAGCCTCTCCTGACTCGCAGGTTCGGCGCCGACGGCACCGAGTGGAGCCTGGCGGCTTTCCCGCTCGGCGGTTACGTGAAGATGCTCGACGAGCGCGAAGCTCAGGTGGCCGAAGACGAACTTCATCGCGCGTTCAACCGCCAATCTGTCGGCCGCCGTTCCCTCATCGTGCTTGCGGGGCCGGTGGCGAACCTGCTGCTGGCGATTATCCTGTACGCGTTCATGTTCGTCCATGGCATCACCGAGATGCGGCCGGTGCTTGGCGCGCCGGAAGCCGGCACTGCGGCGGCCGAAGCGGGAATCGAGGAAGGCGAAGTCGTCAACGCGGTGTCGGGGACTCCGGTCGCCAGCCTTCAGGAATTCCGCTGGCAATTGATGAAGCGCATTGTCGACGAGCAACCCGTGGAACTGACGACCACCGACAGCCAAGGCCGTACGCACGTCCGCGCGCTCGACGCGCATGCGACGGACGCGGATGCGCTGGATGCAGACTTCACGCGTCGGCTCGGCCTCGTGCCGTATCACCCGAAACTCGCCGCCGTAGTTGGAGCCGTGGCGCCGGACTCGATTGCGGCGCAGGCGGGCATCGAGCCTGATGACCTCGTCACGCATGCCAACGGTATTGCAATTGGGGACTGGATGCAACTGGCGACGAAGATCAGGGAGTCGCCGGGGAACCCAATGGCGTTGGTCATTGTCCGACACGGCGTACCACACGAACTGACTCTCGTGCCGAAGGCCGAGACCGAGGGAGGCAAGACCGTTGGACGAATCGGAATCGGCGTCCGGGACGACCCGGCCGCGCGCGCGGCGCTCTTCGTCGAGGTGCGCCTGGCGCCTGTCGACGCGGTCGGCAGGGCGGTAACGCAGACATGGGACATCTCGGTCTTCAGCCTGCGCATGATCGGCCGCATGATCATCGGCAAGCAGTCGTGGAAGAACGTCTCCGGGCCGGTCACGATCGCCGACTATGCCGGCCAGTCGGCGCGACTGGGGCTCGACCATTACCTGCAGTTTCTGGCGTTGATCAGCATAAGTCTTGGCGTGCTGAACCTGCTGCCCATACCTATCCTCGATGGAGGCCATTTGTTGTATCATCTCCTCGAGGCCGTCAAGGGAAGCCCGCTTTCGGAGCGGGCGATGGAAATCGGTCAGCAGGTGGGGGCAGGCCTGCTGGTGCTCTTGATGGCTTTTGCCTTTTACAACGACATCAATCGCCTGATTTCCGGCTAACCCCATGAAGAAGACGCTGATCGCGAGCCTGATCGCGGCATTCGCGGCACCTTCGGCATCGGCATTCGATCCGTTCAAGATCACCGACATTCGTGTCGAAGGGATCCAGCGGACCGAAGCGGGTACCGTGTTCAGCTATTTGCCTGTCAAGGTGGGCGACACCATGACGGACGAGAAGGCCGCCGACGCCGTGAAGAAACTGTTCGGCACGGGCTTCTTCAAGGATGTGCGCCTGGAGATCGAAGGCGGTGTCCTGGTTGTGCTGCTCGAAGAACGGCCGGCCATTGCTTCCATCGAGTTCGTCGGCCTCAAGGCATTCGACAAGGATCAGTTGCGCAAAGGGCTGAAGGATGTGGGCCTGGCCGAATCGCGCATTTTCGATCGGGCGCTGGTCGAGCGGGCCGAACAGGAACTGAAGCGGCAGTATCTGAGCCAGGGCTACTATGCAGTCCAGGTCACAACGACCGTGACGCCGCTCGAACGGAACCGGGTCGGCCTCAACTTCCGTATCGAGGAAGGCGAGATCGCCAAGATCAAGCAGATCAACGTCATCGGCGCCAAGGCGTTCAGCGAAAGCGATCTCCTCGACTTGTTCGTCTTGCGTACTCCGGGCTGGTTTACCTGGTACACCAAGAACGATCAGTACTCGAAGCAGAAGCTTTCCGGCGATCTGGATACGCTGCGTTCTTTCTATCTGGATCGCGGCTACCTGGAGTTCAATGTCGAGTCGACGCAGGTGTCGATTTCTCGGGACAGGCAGGACATCTACATCACCATCAACGTTAGCGAAGGTGACAAGTACTCCGTCTCCTCCGTGAAGCTGGCGGGCGACTTCCCGGTGCCGGAAGCGGATTTGGTGAAGCTGGTGAAGATCCGTCCCGGCGAGACCTATTCCCGCGAGAAGCTGACCGAATCGACCAAGGCGATCGGCGAACGGCTGGGCAACGACGGCTACGCGTTTGCGAACGTCAACGCCGCGCCGGATGTGGACAAGGACAAGCACGAGGTCGCATTCACGATCTTTGTCGATCCCGGCCACCGGGTCTATGTCCGTCGCATCAACGTCACGGGCAACACGCGCACGCGCGACGAGGTGATTCGGCGCGAGATGCGCCAGGTGGAGGCGAGCTGGTACGACGGCGACAAGATCAACAAGTCGCGCACGCGCGTGGACCGGCTCGGCTACTTCGACGAGGTGACGGTGGAAACGCCGGCCGTGGCGGGAACGACCGACGAGGTCGACGTCAACGTGAACGTGAAGGAAAAGCCGACCGGCGCCTTGATGGTCGGGGCAGGGTTTTCGAGTTCCGAGAAACTCATGCTGTCGGGATCGATCCAGCAGCAAAACATGTTCGGCAGCGGCAACTTCGTCGGCATCGGGGTGAACAGCAGTCGCGTCAACACCGTGTACTCGCTGTCTTACACGAACCCGTACTACACGGTGGATGGAATTTCGGCGGGTTTCGATCTGTATCACCGCAAGTTCGATTCTTCGACGCTGACTGCTTTGGCGCCCTATGGGTCAAGGTCGACGGGGGGTGGCATTCGCTACGGCGTTCCGATCACCGAGGACGACACGATCAACTTCGGGCTGGCCTACGACGTCACTACCCTGAAGGTGAACTCCGGCACATTGCCGGCCTATTTGGACTACGTGGGCGAGTTCGGCGCGACGAACACGAGCGTCATTACCAGCGCCGGCTGGGCACGCGATACGGTCGACAGCCGGATCTATCCGACCAAAGGCTTCATCCAGCGTCTGGGCGCGGAGGTCGCGGTACCCGGCGGTACGCTGCGGTACTACCGCCTGACCTACCAGAGCCAGCAGTTCTTTCCCCTGACGCGCAAATGGACGCTTTCGCTCAACGGCGAGCTGGGGTATGCCAACGGCATGGACGGCATGCGGCTCCCGTTCTTCAAGAACTACTATGCCGGGGGCATCGGCTCCGTGCGCGGATACGAATCGAGTTCGCTGGGACCGGTTGACGAAGCGACGCAGCAACGCCTGGGGGGCAATCGCCGGCTGATCGGCAGCGCGGAAATCCTCTTCCCGATGCCCGGTTCGGGTGTCGACAAGTCGGTGCGCCTGGGAGCGTTCCTCGATGCCGGCCAGGTCTGGGGCGTGGGTGACAAGTTCAATCTGGGCGATCTACGCTACAGTGCCGGCCTGTCATTGGCCTGGAGTTCACCGGTCGGACCGCTAAAATTCAGTTTTGGCCAGCCCCTCCGGCGCAAGCCTGAAGACAAGGTGCAGCGCCTGCAGTTCCAGATGGGCACCGTGTTCTGAACCCTTTTTGGTGAGAGAAGCTATGTTGATGCGAACGATTGCAGCATTGGTCCTGGCGTTTGCCGCTGTGAGCGCACTGGCGGCGGACGGGGAATTGAGGATCGGATTCGTTAACGGGCAGCGCGTGATCAATGAATCGCCGCAGGCGGCCAAGGCCAAGAAGAAGCTCGAAAAGGAATTCGAGAAGCGCGACCAGGATCTTCAACGCATGGCCAAGCAGCTGCAGGCGGCGCAGGAGAACCTGGAAAAGAACGGCGTCACGATGTCCGAGTCGGACCGGCGCACCAAGGAGCGCGAATTCAACGACCTGAATCGCGACTTCCAGCGGCGGCAGCGGGAGTTCCGGGAGGACTTGAATCTGCGCCAGAACGAAGAAATGTCCGGCATCTACGAGCGCG
Source organism: Rhodocyclaceae bacterium (assembly GCA_035505955.1). GTDB lineage: Bacteria > Pseudomonadota > Gammaproteobacteria > Burkholderiales > Rhodocyclaceae > Fen-999. Next base: position 15,305 of record DATJQH010000027.1, on the reverse strand, counting down.
TGAACAGGGTAATCAAGCAGATTGCGGAAAGTGAGAAATACGACATCGTCCTGCAAGAGGCCGTGTATGTCAGTCCGCGCATCGACCTGACCGAGAAGGTCATCAAGGCCCTGCAGGACTCCAAGGAAGGCGCCGGTAAGTAGGCAGGCGAGCAGTGTCCGTCACCCTCGCCGAAATTGTTGCCCGTCTGGGTGGGGATCTGGCCGGTGACGGTGCCGTTCGTGTCGCGGGCATCGGGACTCTCGACACTGCGGGCGCGGACCAGCTTGCTTTCCTCGCCAACCCGAAGTACCGCGCGCGCCTTCGTACGACACGCGCCGCTGCCGTCGTCCTGGCGCCGGACGCGGCCGTGGATTGCCCGACCAACGCGATCGTCACACCGCAACCCTACTTGTATTTTGCGCGCGTTGCGCAGTGGCTTAATCCCAGGATCAAACCGCCACAGGGCGTACAGCCGAGCGCCGTGGTCGAAGGCATCGTGTCGCCGACGGCTTCAATTGGTGCCAACGTCTGGGTGGGTCCCGGGGCAGTCGTCGATGACGGAGCGGTCATCGAGGCGAATTGCAGCATAGGCGCATCGAGCCGCATCGGTGCGGAATCGTGGCTGCACGCGGGCGTTAACGTATACGGAAACTGCGTAATCGGAGCGCGGGCGATCGTTCACTCAGGAACCATCATCGGCGCGGATGGTTTCGGCTTCGCGCGCGAGCGCGACGGCGAGTGGGTGAAGATCCCGCAAATCGGCCGTGTCGTGATCGGCGACGATGTGGAGATTGGCGCGAATACCACGATCGATCGCGGCGCCTTGGACGACACGGTAATCGAGGATGGCGTCAAGCTCGACAACCAGATCCAGATTGCGCACAACGTCCATGTCGGTGCCCGCACGGCGATTGCCGGTTGCGTCGGGATTGCCGGTTCGACGCGCATCGGGGCGCGCTGCATGATCGGAGGTGCCGCCATGATCATCGGCCACCTCGAGATCGGCGACGACGTGAGCATTTCCGCGGGAACCTTCGTTGGCAAGTCGATCCGCAAGGCGGGAAGCTACACCGGGTCGGTTCCTCATCTTGCGCACGAGGAATGGCTGCGGAATTTTTCGCATCTCCGCCATTTGGACTCGCTGGCCGATAAAATACGCGCCCTCGAAGCGAGGCTCGCCGACCTGGAGACGAAATCATGACCTCGATGGACATCCATCAGATCCTGCAGTACCTGCCGCACCGTTACCCCTTCCTGCTGATCGACCGCGTGCTGGATCTGGTGCCGGGCGAGCGGATCACAGCGCTGAAGAACGTGAGCATGAACGAGCCCTTCTTCCCAGGCCATTATCCTCACCACCCGGTGATGCCGGGCGTTCTGATCATTGAAACGATGGCCCAGGCCGCGGCGATCCTGTCGTTCGAGACCATGGGCCGCCGGCCGGACGACAAGTCTGTTTACTACTTTGCCGGAATCGACGGGGCACGCTTCAAGCGTCCGGTATCGCCCGGGGACCAACTGGTTCTTGAAGTCTCGATCACGACTGCCAAGCGCGGCATCTGGAAGTATGCCGCCGTGGCGAAAGTGGATGGCCAGTTGGCGGCCGAGGCGGAACTGCTTTGCACCTTGCGCACGACCGAATGATCATTCATCCGACTGCCATCGTCCATCCGTCGGCGCGCCTGGGCGAAGGCGTCGAGATCGGCCCCTATTCGATCATCGGCGAGCATGTCGAGATCGGCGACGACACAAGGATCGGTCCGCACGTCGTCATCACCGGCCACACACGGATCGGCCGCGAGAACCGCATCTTCCAGTTCTCCTCGGTCGGTGACATACCCCAGGACAAGAAGTACGCCGGCGAGCCGACGCGCCTTGAGATCGGCGATCGCAATACGATTCGCGAGTGCTGCACGTTGAATTGCGGCACGGCGCAGGATGCGGGCGTCACCCGTGTCGGGGACGACAACTGGATCATGGCCTACGTGCACGTCGCGCACGACTGCCAGGTGGGCAACAACGTCATTTTCGCCAACGAAACGCAACTGGCCGGCCATGTCCAGGTGGGCGATTGGGTGATCCTGGGCGGATTCACGGGTGTCCATCAGTTTGTCCGCATCGGCGCGCACAGCATGACGGGCGTCGGTACCAAGCTTGTCCAGGATTTGCCGCCGTACGTCATGGCTTCCGGCTATCCCGCCGAACCGCATGGCATCAACAGCGAGGGACTCAAGCGCCGCGGCTTCCCGGAAAAGTCAGTCCTGGCGGTACGCCGTGCCTACAAGACACTTTACAAGTCCGGGCTCAAGCTCGACGAGGCATGTGCCGCCATTGCCGCGGAAGCGGATGATGTCCCGGAATTGTTGCCGCTGATCGATTTCCTGCGCCAGGCCGGGCGGGGGATCATTCGCTGATGCCGCAGTTGAAGGTGGCCATGGTGGCCGGCGAGGCCTCTGGCGACCTTCTTGCTGCCCACCTCATCGTTGCCCTTAAGCGCGTGCTTCCCGAAGCGCACTTCTTCGGCATCGGCGGCCCGAAGATGCAGCGCGCGGGATTCGACGCCTGGTGGCCGGCGGAACGCCTGGCGGTTCACGGCTATGCCGAGGCGCTGCGCCATTATCGCGACATTGCCGGCATACGCCGCCAGTTGTTGGCCCGGTTGCGCGCAGATCCGCCCGACGTATTCATCGGCGTCGATGCGCCCGACTTCAATTTGTGGCTTGAACAGCGCCTGAAGCGACGCGGAATCCCGACGGTCCACTACGTTAGCCCATCAGTCTGGGCCTGGCGCGCCGGACGCCTTGGAAAGATCGGCCGGGCGGTGAGCCACATGCTGGCCCTGTTTCCTTTCGAGCCGGAGCTCTATCGAAGCCAGCACGTTCCAGTGACCTACGTGGGGCATCCCCTTGCCGACGTCATTCCAGAAGAGGTCGACCATGCGGCGGCCAAGGAACGCCTCGGCGTGGTCGGTTCGCGGCATGTGTTCGCGCTCTTGCCGGGCAGCAGGCAATCGGAACTGAAATACATGGGCGATCTGGTGGTGGAGACAGCCAAACGTCTTCACACGCGCTATCCGGACGCAACCTTTCTCGTGCCGCTGGTGTCGAGAGAGGCGCGGGTGGTGTTCGAGGAAGCGATGTGGCGTTGCGAAGCGCGCGACCTGCCGTTCAAGCTCCTCTTCGGCCACGCCCAGGATGCCCTGGCCGCATGCGATGCGGCTGTGGTGGCCAGCGGCACGGCGACGCTCGAAGCAGCGCTGTTCAAGGTGCCGATGGTGATCGCGTACCGGATGTCGCCCTGGTCCTGGCGGCTGATGCGTCGCATGAGGCTCCAACCCTGGGTCGGGTTGCCCAATATCCTCGCCGGCCGCTTCGTCGTGCCGGAGTTCCTGCAGGATGACGCCACGCCCGACAACCTGGCGCAGGCGGTCGGAAACCTCGTTGCCGACACGCAGGTGAAGGAGGAACTCGAGCGCGTCTATTCGTCTTTGCATCGCCAGTTGCGGCAGGATACGGCGACCAAGGCGGCCGAGGCGATCCTTCCTTACCTGCAATCGGCATGATTTGTGGCGTCGACGAAGCGGGCAGGGGGCCGCTGGCCGGACCGGTCTATGCGGCGGCGGTCATTCTCGATTCGACGCGACCTATCGCCGGACTGGCTGACTCCAAGAAGCTATCCGCCAAGGTGCGGGAAGCGCTTGAGCATGAGATTCGGACCAAAGCGTTTGCATGGGCCGTTGCCTCCGCGACGGTCGAGGAAATCGACAACCTCAACATACTGCAGGCCACTCTCCTGGCCATGGCCCGCGCCGTGTCGATGCTTGGCGTGGAGCCACACGAGGTTCTGGTTGACGGCAACCGCACTCCCCAACTGGCGCTTCCGTGCCGCGCCATCGTGGGCGGGGATGCGACGGTCGCGGAGATTTCCGCCGCGTCCATTCTCGCCAAGACCGCCCGGGATGCGGAGATGCGACGACTTCACGTCGAATTCCCGCAGTACGGATTCGACCGGCACATGGGCTACGGAACGGTCCGGCACCTGGCCGCCCTGCGCTTGCACGGTCCGTCCACCTGCCATCGCCGCAGTTTCGGCCCCGTTCGGGCATTGCTCGGATAACTGTCCAGGAGGCGCAGTTTTTTCGCCCCGGCTGCGAGTGTGGCCCCATAATGCCGATATTCAAAAGACATTGCTTCGGGGCGGAAGTTGGGGCAGTTCAGGACTGTTACGTCGCGGGAGAATCCTGCTGTCAAGCGGCTGCGTGCGCTGGCAGCCGACGCGCGTGAGGCGAGGCGGCAGGGCAGGACGCTGCTTGACGGCATTCACCTGATCGAGGCCTGCCTGCGCAAGCGGGGCGCCCCGGAGCTGATCATCGTGAGCGAATCCGGCCTGCGCAACCGCGAAGTGGCCGAACTGGCGGATTCCCTTGCGACCGCAGACCGGATCCAGCTTCCGGATAGCATCTTTCGCGATCTGAGCGAAATGCCGGCCCCGGTCGGAATCCTCGGCGTGGTCGCCATTCCGCCGGAGCCAACCGCGCCGATCGCTGGTTCCTGCGTGATCATGGACGCGGTGCAGGATGCCGGCAATGTCGGAGCGATTCTGCGAACTGCCGCGGCGGCAGGCATCACCGATGTCGTGCTGGGGCCGGGATGTGCAGGCGCGTGGACACCAAAGGTGGTCAGAGCCGGGCAGGGCGCGCATTTCGCGCTGAGTATTCGCGAGCAGCTCGACTTGCCCCGGCTGCTGCGTGACTGCCCATCAACGAGCGTCGCCACGGTGGCGCGGGGCGGGATCCCTGTGTTCGACGTGGATCTGGCGGGGGAAGTTGCCTGGATTTTTGGCAACGAAGGCGCGGGCATCCAGGGGGATCTGATCGATTTGGCAACGTTTCGGGTGACCATTCCGCTTGCTGCCGACACCGAATCCCTGAATGTCGGTGCGGCGGCGGCGGTCTGTCTCTTCGAGGCCGTGCGGCAGAAGCGGGTTGCAAGGGGGAATGGCAAATGAATGCACGATGGTTGACGACGGTGGTCGCAGTTGCGTCGGGCGCGTGTGCCGCGGCCGATGGCGGAGCCGAGAGCCCCGAAAATTATTTTGGCGAGTTCCCGGTTGTCCTTTCCGCGTCGCGACTCCTGCAAACATCCGACGAGGCACCGGCTTCCGTCACCGTGATCGATCGGGAAATGATCAAGGCGAGCGGCGCGCGCGAACTGGTGGATCTGTTCCGCCTTGTTCCAGGCATGGTGGTTGGCGGATACAACGCCCACCAACCAACAATTGGCTACTTCGGCTTCCTCGGGCCCTATTTCCAGCAACTTCAGGTGCTCGTTGACGGCGTGTCCATCTACAGCCCGATCTGGGGTGGTGCGGACTGGAACCAGTTGTCCATCACCCTCGAGGACATCGAACGTATCGAGGTCGTGCGCGGTCCCAACGCGAGCACGTTCGGCGCCAACTCATTCCTCGGCGTGGTCAACATCATTACGCGCGATCCGGCTGTCGAAAGAGGTACGGAGGCATTCGCCAACGTCGGCGAGAACGGCATCGAAGACGCAAGCGTGCGCCATGCCGTGAACGAAGGCGATTTGCGCTACCGATTCACGGCCGGTCACCGTGCGGACCGGGGGCTGAACGCCTACCCGGACAGTCTGCGTTCCAACTTCCTGAACATGCGTGGGCATTACCGCGTGAACGGCAGCGACGAACTGCGACTTCAGGCGGACTATCTGGGAGGTACACAGGTGAACGGCGTCTACAGCGAGCCCAACCATACCGACGGTCCGAGAACGGCCCAGATAGACAGAGGGTCGATGCAACTTCGCTGGACGCGCATGGCGGGTGCGGAGGAGGAGTTGTGGGTTCAGTTGAGCCATTCGGAAAACGTTCACCGTGAAACGGTGCCTTACATCCTGACCCTGCCGGCACCCTTCGGAACGTGGAACTACCCGCTCAGTTACGATTACGACACGAGACGTACCGATCTGGAGATGCAACATACGACGCGCCTCACATCGGCGCTTAGAGGTGTGTGGGGCGCGCAGTTGCGTGACGAAGGCGCCCGATCGCGGACGTATTTTGCTACCGACGACTGGGTCAACAGCCACCTGTCCCGCTTGTTCGGCAATTTGGAGTGGCGGCCGGCCGCGGACTGGATCGTTGCGACTGGCGCAATGTTCGAGGACAACTCACTGACGGGACGTTCAGTCTCGCCAAGCCTGGCGGTGAACTATCGCTTCATGCCTGATCAGACCGTCAGACTGCGCATGGCGAATGGACGCCGCACGCCAACCCTGTATGAGGACCGGTTCGACTGGCGCTACGAACTTCCGCCGGCGGTCAAGGATGCCCTGACGGCGATGGGATCGCCATTGGCGACGCTGCCTCTGGTTCAGTCAGCCCTGGCGCAGGGGGATCTGGACGACGAGAAGATACGCTCGCGCGAGTTGTCCTACATGGCACTGTTTCCGGATCAGCACTTCAACTTCGAATTGGGGTTCTTCGAACATAAGCTCAACGGCCTCATCCACAACTTCCGTTTTGCCTATCCGTCAGTGGAGGGGACTCTCGATCCCAGCCATTACGCGCTGGTTTGGGGGTACGCCAACCGGGACTCAGCCTGTATCAAGGGGCAAGCGGTCCAGGCGCGGTGGCAGCCTCGGCCCGGAAGCCTCCTATACCTGTCCGGATCGCGCGGCACGATCAAGGCCGAGGGGCCGGACGCGCCTTCCCTGGAGGAAAGCGCGCCTCTGCATACGGCCAGTCTTCTCGTGAGCCAGGACCTGCCGGGTGCATGGGTGGCCAGTCTCGGCTACTACTGGGTTGGGCCGGTGCGACCCAACTCGAGCGGGGACGCCCTGCCGGCGACCGAACGCGTCAACTTGAGGCTTGGAAAGCGCTTTTCCTTGTGGGGCGCGCGCGCCGAAGCCGCTGTCGTCATGCAGCAGGCTACCGGGGATGTGCCGGTCTTCAAGCTGAAGACGATAGATCACCGAACGACCTGGCTGAATATGCGAATCGAATATTGACATGATGAATGCGTCAACGCCGGGCCCGGGGGTGCGATGAGGGGTCGTCGCCAGCCACTTGCCCTGATGCCATTCCTGGCGGTGCTCTGGGCCGCCGGAGTTGGTGCGGAGTCTCGTGCGCTCATTGTGCGCGAGGATTCCGCCGTGTCACGTCAGACCGCCGAGATCGTTACGCGCGATCTGACGTCGTCGGGCTGGACGCTGGCAGAAGTGACCGTGGGCTTCGAGACGCCGTTGCCTCCGCACCCCGAACAGGAACAGGCGATCATTGCTCTCGGGGCGCGTGCCCTGATCGCTGCGATCCGGCATGCCGGCGGCAAGCCCGTGGTTGCGGCCCTGATCGGCCAGTCGTCGGTCGATGAAATGACGTGGAGCACCGGCGACCGTCTTTCAGTGATTCTTCTTGACCAACCCGTTGACCGCTGGATCAACCTTGTTCAGACAGCGTTCCCCAATCTTCAACAAGTCGGCATGGTGGCGGGACCGGCTAACCAGAAGATGGCGAAAGCCGTGGAACGGAGAATGTCGGACCGACGCCTTGCCCTGAGCGTCGAGCAGATATCGTCCCCCGAAGAGGTCGTCCCCGCGCTCGAACGGTTGCTGCCCAGAATGGGACTCTTCCTCGCGCTGCCGGACCCGATGGTGCATAACCGCAACTCCGTGCAGCCGTTGCTGCTCACGACGTACCGCGCGGGAATTCCCGTCGTCGCATATTCCGAGTCTTATCTGCAGGCGGGCGCGGTGCTCGCGCTCTATTCGACAGTGCCCCAGATCGCGGCGCAGGTGATCGAAACACTGCAGCAGTTCCAGGAAGGGAAGCCCCCGCCTACCGTGCAACCGCCGCGTTACTTTACCGTCGGCGTCAATTCCGCCGTGGCGAGATCGCTCGGACTGTCGCTCCCGTCAGGTGCCGACTTGACCGCGCGCCTGCGCAGTCAGGGTCAATAGGAATGCCGGTCGAGCTTGATTGTCTGCATGAGCGTCGCCGCAATTTCCTCGATCGATTTCGTTGTTGAACTGAGCCACCGGATTCCCTCACGACGCATCAGTTTTTCGGCCTGCTCGATTTCCCATCGGCAGTTGTCGATCGCAGCGTACTTGCTGTCCGGCCGGCGTTCCTGACGAATCTGGGTCAGCCGCGCCGGAGAGATGGTCAGGCCGAACAGCTTGTCGCGATGCCTTTCCAGTCCCTGCGGAAGACTATGGCGCTCGAAGTCCTCCGGAATCAGCGGATAGTTGGCGGCCTTGATGCCGAACTGAAGCGCGAGGTAAAGACTGGTCGGCGTCTTGCCGCTTCGGGAGACGCCGACCAAAATGACGTCGGCCTTGTCGAGATCCGCAGCGGATACGCCATCGTCATGCGCGAGCGTGAAATTGATGGCCTCGATGCGTGCAGCGTAGTCCTGGCTGGTCGCGCCGCTGTGGCCCCGGCCGATTGCACGCGACGACTTGATGCCGAGCTCCGCTTCGAGCGGAACGATGAACGTGGAAATGAAGTCGAGGTGCAAGGCTTCGGCTTCGCGCACGGGCGTGGCAACCAGTGGGTCGACCAGCGTCGAAATCACGACCGGCCGAACTCCATCGCGGGCCCTTGCCAGGTCGATGCGCCGCCGGCATTCCGCCGCCTTGGCCGCGGTGTCGATGAAAGGGATTCGCTCCTGATGGTAGGAAATTCCTTCGAATTGGGATAGCAGGCTGTGACCTACCGTTTCGGCGGTGATGCCCGTGCCGTCGGAAATGAAGAATACCGTGCGCATTAGTCCGGATGGGTCAGTGTGCGGTGCAGCAGAATCGCTAAAATAGCGACTTTTTTGTCCCCAGACAAATTCAAGGGAGCGGAAGATGGGTCGGAACGTAATCGCCTTCGAACAACTGCGCATGACCGACGTTGCGGAAGTCGGCGGCAAGAATGCGTCACTGGGCGAAATGATCAGCCAGTTAGCCGCTTCCGGTGTGCGCGTGCCAGGCGGTTTCGCCACCACCGCCGCTGCCTATCGCGAATTCCTGTCCCATCAGGGTCTGGCCGAACGCATCAATGGCGCGCTTGGGAGCCTGGACGTCGATGACGTGGATGCGTTGCTCAAGACCGGCGCGCAGATTCGGCAGTGGGTGCTCGATACGCCCTTCCCGCCGGCCTTGGAGGCGGAGATCAAGAGTTATTACGAAACACTGATCGCCACCAGTGGGCCGGATGCCTCGTTCGCCGTGCGTTCTTCGGCCACCGCCGAAGACCTTCCTGACGCCTCGTTTGCCGGCCAGCAGGAAACCTTCCTCAACATTCACGGCTACGAGAACATCCTGCACGCGATCAAGGAAGTCTTTGCCTCACTCTACAACGACCGCGCCATCGCGTATCGCGTCCACAAGGGCTTCGCCCATGCCGACGTCGCACTGTCGGCCGGCGTGCAACGCATGGTACGTTCGGACAAGGGAGCCGCGGGCGTGGTCTTCACGATCGATACCGAGTCCGGCTTCAAAGATGTCGTGTTCGTCACCGCCTCCTACGGGCTGGGCGAAACAGTCGTTCAAGGTGCCGTGAACCCCGATGAGTTCTACGTGCACAAGCCGACGCTGGCGCTGGGCAAGCCCTCGATCGTGCGTCGCAACCTCGGCTCCAAGCTCGTCAAGATGGTGTTCGCCGAGAAGAAAGAGGCAGGGAAGAGCACCCGCACGGTGGATGTGGACGAACTCGAGCGCAACCGCTTTGCCCTCACCGATGCGGATGTGTTGGAGTTGGCGCGCTACGCCGTGATCATCGAGAAGCATTACGGCAGGCCGATGGACATCGAGTGGGGCAGGGATGGCGTCGATGGCAAGCTTTACATCCTGCAGGCGCGACCAGAGACGGTGAAATCGCAGGCCGGCGCCCATGGGGCGGTGGAGAAGTACAAGCTGAAGCAGTATGGCAAGGTCCTGGTGTCCGGACGCGCAATCGGTCAGAAGATCGGAGTCGGTACCGTGCGCGTGGTGAAGGACCCCGCCGAAATGAACCGTGTCCGTCCGGGTGACGTGCTGGTCGCCGACATGACCGATCCGAACTGGGAGCCGGTGATGAAGCGGGCGTCGGCCATCGTCACCAACCGGGGTGGACGCACCTGCCATGCGGCGATCATCGCCCGCGAGCTTGGTATTCCGGCCATCGTTGGTTGCGGCGACGCCACGGCGATTCTGGAAGAAGGCGAAGTCGTGACCGTGAGTTGTGCCGAGGGCGACACCGGGCACGTCTATCGCGGCGCGCTTGACTTCGAGGTGACGAGCCAGGATGTTGGCGTGCTGCCGCCACTGACTTTGAAGGTGATGATGAACGTCGGCAACCCCGAACTGGCGTTCGAGTTTGCGCAGACTCCCAATGCCGGCGTCGGTCTGGCTCGCGTCGAGTTCGTCATCAACAACATGATCGGCGTGCATCCAAAGGCGATCCTGGAATTCGACGAAATGAAGGAGAGCCTCAAGGAGGAAATCTCGCGGCGCGCGCGCGGCTATGCAAGCCCTGAGGACTTCTTCGTCGAGAAACTCGTCGAGGGTGTGGCAACGATTGCGGCCGCCTTCTATCCGAAGCCGGTCATCGTCCGCCTGTCCGATTTCAAGTCCAATGAATACCGCAAGCTGCTCGGCGGCGACATCTACGAACCCGAGGAAGAAAATCCGATGCTCGGTTTCCGTGGCGCATCGCGCTACGTCGCGCACTCATTCCGCGACTGCTTCGAGCTTGAATGCCGTGCAATGAAGAAAGTCCGCAATGAACTCGGCCTGACCAACGTCGAGCTCATGGTGCCGTTCGTCCGCAATCTGGAAGAAGGGAAAGCCGTCGTCGATCTCCTGGCGGAGAAGGGCCTCAAGCGGGGCGAAAACAGCCTGCGCGTCATCATGATGTGCGAGATCCCGTCCAACGCGCTGCTGGCGGAGCAGTTCCTGCAGATCTTCGACGGCTTCTCGATCGGCTCCAACGACCTTACCCAACTTACGCTGGGCCTGGATCGCGATTCCGGCCTGGTTGCGCACGCGTTCGACGAGCGCGATCCCGCGGTAAAGCAGCTGCTGTCAATGGCGATTTCGACCGCCAATCGTCTCGGCAAGTACGTCGGCATCTGCGGCCAAGGGCCCTCCGACCATGCCGACTTCGCGCAGTGGCTGATGGCCGAAGGCATCCAAAGCATTTCCCTAAACCCTGATACAGTGATAGATACTTGGCTCAAGCTCGCCAACAAGTAGGGGGTTTGTCATGCAGATCGAATGGTGGCACTGGGCGGTCACCGGCATTGTTCTGATACTCGCCGAGTTGGCCGTACCAGCCTTTGTGCTGATCTGGTTCGGGCTGGGCGCACTCGTGGTCGCGCTGGTGGTAGCTGTTGCCACGATCGGGCTCACCGGCCAACTGGCACTGTGGCTGCTTGTCTCGGTGTTGCTCGTCTACCTCTGGTTCAAGGTCTTCCGTCCGGAGAGCCACAAGACCCGAATCGGCATGTCGGCGCCCGCCATGATTGGTGAGGTTGGACTGCTAACCCGCGACGTGGCGCCATTCGAACGCGGCGAGGTGCGGTTCCAGAAGCCGCTTCTTGGAACGGACGTTTGGCCCTGCATCGCCGATGAAAGAATCGAATCCGGAACGCGCGTGAAGGTGGTCGCTGTCGAAGGCAGTCTGCTCAAGATCGGGAGGGCGTCATGACCGAAGGTTTCATCGTAATCGTTGCACTGCTGGTATTCGCCGTTATCACGCTGCTCAAGGGCGTGCGCATCGTGCCCCAGGGCGAGGAGTGGATCGTCGAGCGACTCGGCAAGTACCATGTGACGCTGCATCCGGGTCTCAACATCCTCATCCCGTACTTCGACGACGTTCGCTACAAGCTCGTCACCAAGGACATCATCCTCGACGTGCAGGAGCAGGAGGTGATCACCAAGGACAATGCGGTGATCCTGACCAACGCCATTGCCTTTATCAAGGTCACCGATCCCATCAAGGCGGTGTACGGTGTCGTCGATTTTGCCGAGGCAATCCGCAACCTGATCATGACGACGCTGCGCTCCATCGTCGGCGAGATGCAGCTCGACGAGGCGCTGTCGAACCGCGACCGCATCAAGGCGCGCCTGCGCGAGAGCATCTCCGACGAGGCGATCGATTGGGGTCTTACCGTCAAATCGGTCGAGATCCAGGACATCAAGCCTTCGCCGTCGATGCAGAAGGCCATGGAACTGCAGGCGTCCGCCGAGCGCGAGCGCAAGGCCATGGTCACGAAGGCCGAAGGTGAGAAGCAATCGGTGATCCTGCAGGCCGAAGCGCGCCTCGAAGCCGCCCAGCGCGACGCGAACGCTCAGGTGACGTTGGCATCCGCCAGCGCCGAGGCCATCAAGCGCGTGGCCCAGGCGATCGGCACCGAAGAGGCGCCGATGCGTTACATGCTCGGCGAAAAGTACCTGGCCGCCATCGGCCGGCTTGCCAACTCGGAGAATGCCAAGACCGTGCTGCTGCCGGCAGATATTCAGGAAACGGTGCGAGGTCTGCTCGGCAAGAAGGCCTGACGCAAAGTCAGCCCTCGTGGTACGCCGTGGAGCCGGCGCTGCGTGCCGCGACGGCTATGCCTGATCCGGGTTGCTGCCGCCTGTTGTCGCCTTCAGCTTGCGCCAAAGCGAACTTCTGTTGATGCCCAGCTTCTGCGCTGCAAGAGACTGGTTGCCACCAACCTGCTCGAGTACCCACTGAATGTAGGCGCGTTCCTGCTCTTCGAGCGTCGCGATCGTTGTGTCGCGATCCGTGAAGGCAGGCGAGGCGAAGTCGCGAACTTCCTTTGGCAAATGCGCCAGTTCGATCCGTTCGCCGTTGGTGACCGCGACCCCTCGCTCGATGATGTTCTCCAGTTCGCGCACATTCCCGGGAAACCGATAGCCGGCAAGCCGGTCGAGGACTTCGGGCGCCAGGGACGTGACCTTCTTTCCCATCTGGAGCGAGTACTTCTGGAGAAAGTACTGGGCGAGTATCGGGACATCGCAAGCGCGCGCGCCGAGGGAAGGGATGTGCAAGGCGATGACATTCAGGCGAAAGTACAGGTCGTGGCGCAGAGCACCGTCGGCGACGGCCTGCATGACATTCCGGTTGGTCGCGGCGATGACGCGGATGTCGACCTTGATTGGAATGTTGGCGCCGAGACGCAGGACTTCCCTTTCCTGGATCACACGGAGCAGCTTCACCTGCATCTCCGGCGGCATTTCCGTGACTTCGTCGAGGAACAACGTGCCGCCGGACGCTGCCTCGATCAGGCCCTTCCTGGGCGTTGCGGCGCCCGTGAACGCTTCGCGTTCGTGGCCGAACAACTCGTTCGCGAACAGCTCCTTGTTGAATGCGCCGCAATTGACAGCGACAAAGGCCCCGGTGCGCCGATTGCTGTGCGCGTGCAGGTATTCGACGAGCAATTCCTTGCCGGTGCCACTTTCGCCCGTGACCAGAACGTTGCAGTCCGTCGGGGCTACCTGGCGGGCAAGTTCAAGAATGCGCAACGTCTCGGGGTCCTGGGTAACGAACCGGGCTTTGCCTCGGTAGGCGGCGATCTCCTCGCGCAAGCGCTTGTTCTCGCGTCGCAGCCGCACCTTGTCCATCGCTTCCGCAACCACTTCACGGACTTCGTCGAAGTGGAACGGTTTGGCGATGTAGTGGAATGCCCCCTGCTTCATGGCTTCCACAGCGGTCTGGGTGGTGGCGTAGCCCGTGATCACAATGACTTCAGCCTCGGGTTGAAGCGAGCGGCTTTGCGCCAGAAGCGCCATGCCATCCACGCCGGCCATGCGAAGATCCGTCAGCACGAGGTCGACGGCTTGCCGCCTCAACAGCGCGAGTCCCTCGGTGCCGCTGGTTGCCGTCACGACCGAATATCCAGCACGGGTCATGGCCTCCGCAAGATTGCTGGCGGCGATTTCCTCATCGTCGACGACCAGTATTCGACCCTTGCTTCTCATTGTGATTAGTCCTCTTCCTCGACAGGCAAGCGAACGACGATGGTTGTGCCCTCGCCTGGACGACTTCTTGCGCTGATGGCGCCATCGTGTTCCTCGACGATGCCGTAGACAATGAAGAGACCCAGTCCCATGCCGTCGCCGACGTTCTTGGTCGTGAAGAAGGGATCGAAGATACGCGGCAAGACAGAGGGTTCGATTCCTGGACCATCGTCGGCCACGCGAATCTCGACAAACGGCCGATCTTGGAAACCGGACAGGGCCGGATCCTCGGGTTGCGCGTCTTCCCGTTCGTGCAGCTTCGCGGCGATGTCGATGTGGCCAGTCGAGCCCACGGCGTCAACGGCGTTTCTGATCAAGTTGAGCAGCGCCTGCTGCAAGCGCTGTCGATCGGCGCGAACCTGCAAGCCCTCCGCGATCTCAACGTGCACGGCGACTTCCGGCGGGATTGACCCCTTGAGAAAGCGCAACGTCTGTTGCACGAGATCGCCCAGCAGAACGGTCTCGCGCGCGAAGCCCCGCTCGCGCGTGAAGTCCAGTAGAGATCGGACAATGTTGCGCGACCGAATGCTTTGTTCGTCGATCTGTCGGAGTTTCTCGCGGTAGGTTCCTGGAAAAGCCGGATCCTCAAGCAACAGCTGGGAGGTCGACCAGATGTTCGAGATCGGGTTGTTCAGTTCGTGAGCTACGCCCGCCACCATCGTGCCCATGGACGCAAGTTTCTCGGATCGCAGGAGATGTTGCTGGCGTGTGTCCAGTTCGTCGAGCATGTGGTTGAACGCCTCTACTATGGCAAGTGCTTCGCGGTCCCGGCTGCGCACTGCCAGCTTGCGACGACTGCCGCCCGCGAGCGCCGCAACGCCACGTTCGATCTCCTTGAGCGGGCGAACCACTAGGCGGGACAGTGCCTGGCCGATGGCGACCGTGGCAACGGCCACGGCGCCGAGTGCCGAAAACAGCAAGGTTCGGAAGGTTTCCAGCGAGGAGCCGACTTGCCGGCGTTCGGCGTCGACCAGCTGTTCGGCGGTTGTCGCGATTTCGTGTCCCACGGCGCGGATATCCAGTTCCAGGGTCTCGCGGTCACTCGCGGTGCGACCCTGATACTGATCCATGAGGCTTGCGTAAGTCATCAACTGGTGGCGCATCGAGTCCCCGCGCTCGCCGGCCCGGAGGAGTTCGAAATCGCTTCGGTCCGCGTCAATCAGTCGCAACATCTGGGCGGTCATGCTGCGATTTTCCGACCAGTCCGAGACCTCGCCATGCAGGAAGAAGTTGCGCTCGTAACGCCTGATTTCCAATGCCGTGTCGAACAGCTCGGTGACTCGTTGTCCCAGAAGGATCTTCTCCTGCAACAAG
>DATJQH010000026.1:0-3600 GCA_035505955.1 Rhodocyclaceae bacterium | reverse complement strand
GGCGAACATCTGCGCGATCAGTTCGGGCTCGACTGCCCGTTCGTGGATATCGACAACCCGGTCTAGGGAAGCTCGGACGCGCGGTCGCCGCAATCGCCCAGGATTCTAGGCTTCAGGTGGGCCTGAGCCCCGTCCGCTCCGCCAACCAACACAGAGCCCTTCCCCGGAAGGGCTTTTTGCGTTTGGCCAGTGCTGCGCGGGTATCGCCCCGAGCCCGGATTGTCGCCAGTTTCCGGCCTAAGCTATTTCGACGCCCTTCCAAAACGCTACTCTGCCCAATACCGCCAGTGCAGCCGGCGTCGGGGCAGGGTAGTACCAGCAGGCATCGACGTTTTCGGCGCCATCGACCCGCAAGGTGTAATAGTGCGCCGTGCCTTTCCACGGGCAAACGGTGGTCGTCCGGCTTGGGACGACATAGCGTCGCTCGAGGGCCGATGCCGGGAAGTAATGATTCCCTTCGACGATTACGGTGTCGTCGCTCTCCGCGATGATCTTGCCGTTCCATATCGCCTTCATCGGAACCTTCTTCGATGTCAGGCCGGCGATTCCAGCCAGTGGATGCTGAACAACGCCTGCCGGTCGCACCAGAGAGCGCGTGGCACGAATCCGCAAGTCCGCGCAAGATCCTGAAAGCCATCCACCGTATATTTCTGCGAGTTCTCCGTATGGATGGAAGTCCCTGGCGCGATGGCGAACCGGCGATCCGCCAACTGCACGATCTGGGGCGACGTGCATATCAGGTGCATTTCGACGCGCTGTCGCTGTGGATGATAAAAGGCGTAGTGGCGAAATCCGGCCAAGCGAAAGTCGGCCGCCAACTCTCGGTTGGCTCGCGCCAGCACATTGAGGTTGAATGCGGCGGTGATCCCCGCGCGATCGTTGTACGCAGCGTGCAGAACCGCGGGATCCTTGACGAGGTCGATGCCGATCAGCAATCCGCCGCCGCGCAGCAAACGCGCAGCACCCGCGAGAAAGCGACGCGCCTCGATCATCGACAGGTTGCCGAGCGTGGAGCCGGGAAAGAAGCCGATCCGCCGCGAATGCGGCGAGACTACCGGCGGGATCGGCAGCTCCTCGTGGCGAACAAAGTCGGCAACGATCGCGACGACTTCTGTTGCCGGAAAATCGCCACCGATCTTCACGGCTGCGTTTGCCAAGTGCTCACCCGAGATATCGATTGCCACGAGGCGGCGGGGCGATTCGAGGGCATCGAGCAGCAGCCTGGTCTTCTCGAGGGAGCCGGCGCCGAACTCGATCACTTCGGTGTCCGGGCCGATCAGGGCCGACATCTCTCCGACGTCGCGGCGGATGATGTCCAACTCGGTCCTCGTCACATAGTATTCGGGCAGTTGGCAAATCTGCTCGAATAGCTGCGAACCTTCGCGGTCGTAGAAGTACTTGGGCGAAATCTCGTGCGGTGACCTGTCCAGGCAATCGAACATGGCCCGTGCAAAGTCGGATGCCGGTGTTACCGGCGCCGCTGCGCGCTCGCGGGAATCGAAATCGGGCAGAAGCATCAGAGATCCTTTGCCAGGCGAATTCCCGAGAACTGCCAACGAGTGCCTGGTGGAAAGTAGTTGCGATAGCTCGCCCGAACATGGCCGGGCGGCGTTGCACAACTGCCGCCACGAAGCACCAGTTGACCGACCATGAACTTGCCGTTGTATTCAGCCACCGCGCCGGCGAGCGGGCGAAATCCCGGGTACGGATCGTAGGACGACCGGGTCCAGCACCAGGCATCGCCAAACGCCTGCCGCAATCCGGGGCCGGGGCGGGCAGGCTGCGGCTGAAGACAATCAGAGTCGATGAAGTGGCCCTCCAGCGGCAGGTTGGCCGTCGCTGTCTCCCATTCGAATTCGGTCGGCAGCCGCGCGCCGGCCCAGGATGCATAGGCCATCGCCTCGTAGAAGCTCACATGGCAGACCGGTTCCTCGGCTGCCAGCGCGCGCCATCCGTGCAGTGTGAACGTCTCCCATCCACAGTCCTGGTGCTGGCGCCAGTAAAGCGGTGCCCGCCAGCCTTGGCTGCATACCGTCGCCCACCCGTCAGAGAGCCAATACTGCGGCTGCGAATAGCCGCCGGCGTCCATGAATTCGAGGTACTCGCGACAGGTGACCAGGCGGTTACCCAGCGCATACGGCTGCAGCAGCACCCTGTGTCGCGGCCGCTCGTTGTCGTAGCTGAAGCCGCTGCCGCCGTACCCGATCGGAACCGCACCACCGTCAAATTCGACCCATTCGTGCGCAGTCGGGAAGCCACACTCCTCGCGGGCGGCCGGCAGATAGATTGCCTCGACGGGATTGAGTGACAAGGTGTACTTGATGTCGGTGAGGATCAGTTCCTGGTGCTGTTGTTCATGGTGCAGACCGAGTTCGATCAGGCCCGTCGCTTCTGCCAGAACGCCGTCGTCGCAATCGGCCACAAAGTCTGTCAGTGCCCTGTCCACCCAAGTTCGATAGGCATGTACCTCGGCAAGGCTGGGGCGAGTGATCATTCCTCGCTGGGGTCTGGGCTGCCGGGGTCCGAGCGACTCATAGTAGGAATTGAAGAGGAACAGGAAACGTTCGTCATACGGTGCGAAGTCGGGATGATAGGCGGCGAGAACAAACGCCTCGAGGAACCAGCTGGTATGAGCCAGGTGCCACTTGGTCGGGCTGGCTTCGGTCATCGGCTGAACGCACTGGTCCTCGATGGAAAGAGGCGAAGCCAAGTCTGTCGTCATCTTCCGAACGCGGCGGTATTGGGCTATCAGCGTTTCCCTGTCGACGGAATCTCGTGGACGCAACAACTTCACATTTACCGATCGGGACATGTCCATTTCCACGCTCCTGGTGGGGCGACTGACTGTCAGCCTAGTAGTCCGAATGTGCGTCCGAAGGAACTGGCGTCTACGCGGGTTTGGCAAGCCAGGTCGCCATGCGTTCATTTTTAGCGCCGAAAGCAACTACGTACCGAGCTTGTGGGGATTGGCAAGTATTCGCACGAGTATTCGGGGACGGACCCTGAGGTTTCCCCGCGTTGCTGACTTATAGATCAGCGAGTTGGAGAGTATCGTTTGACCAAGAAAACAGGACATGCATAGCCCTTGATGCTTCGCTTTTCGTTGTCGAAGCGAACGGAGGAGCGAACCATGCATGCAGCGAAGACCGTAACGCGAATACTGGAGCCGTGCTTGGCGAGCTTGCATGCCAAACGCGCGCAAGCATTGCGACGATCGGTCGTAGCCTTGCTGATCGGCGGCGTACTCAGTCTATCGGCGCTGGCCTTGGCAATTCGATCATCGACGCGCTTCAAAAGTCGGCTGAAGAGTGTCGCCCGGTTACTCGGCAATTTCGCCATTCAGTTGGCGCGACATCAGTTGTACGCGGCACCCGCCGCGCGTAGGCTCAGTGGCGTGGCGCAGATCCTTCTGGTTGTCGACTGGTCGGACCTAACGCCCGATCAGCGCTGGCAATGGTTGCGCGCGAGCGTCGTCGTCGATGGACGCAGCGTGACCCTGTACGAGGAAGTGCATCCGCTGCGCCAGTATGGCCATCCGAAGGTGCACCGCCAGTTCTTGCTGCGCGTCGCGCGATTGCTGCCGCCCGGACGCGTGCCAAT
>DATJQH010000025.1:0-15465 GCA_035505955.1 Rhodocyclaceae bacterium | reverse complement strand
GATGCTCTTGATGTTGCCGTGCGAGACCGTGGATTGGACCAGCGCGAGGTGCAGCGTGTCGGGCGGCATGTGCAGCGTCACGTCGGCGCCGAAGTCCCAGGTGCCGGTGACCTTGGCCAGTGCGGACGGCCGGTGGTACTTGGAGCCCAGGATGCTGCCGTTGGAGGCCGGCTTGTCGAGCAGGTCTTCCTTCTTCCGCTCGCCGCGCAGCACGGCGGCCGCGTCCATCACGGAATCGACCAGCGGCTTGTAGCCGGTGCAGCGGCAGGCGTTGCGGTTGCGGTTGAACCAGGTGCGCACTTCCTCGCGTGTCGGCTTGGTGTTCTTGTCGAGCAGCGCCTTGGCGGACATGATGAAGCCCGGCGTGCACACGCCGCACTGGGCGCCGCCGTGGGCCATCCACGCCACCTGCAGCGGGTGCAGGTTATCGGGCGTGCCGATGCCTTCGATGGTGACGATCTTCTCGCCGCCGGTGTACTTGGTGACCGGATTCATGCAGGCCTTGATCGGCGCGCCGTCGATCAGCACCGTACAGGCGCCGCACTGGCCGTTGTCGCAGCAGACCTTGCAGCCGGTCATCAGGAGATGCTCGCGCAGCACGTCGGCGAGCGACTTGGTGGTGTCGGTGACGATGTTCCGGTCGACACCGTTGACGTTGAGAATGATTCTCTTCATGGCGGGCTCCTATGCGATAGGCACACTTCGGTGCTCGGGTTGAGGTTGTGTTTCGAGTGCTACAGCCAACTTCGCGCAGCCGGGCCTCCGGCTGCGCGGGTTCCATGCGCAGATGTGCCAGCGCGGCCGTACTGCGCCGCCGAATGGCAATCATCTCCGCGACTACCGATATGGCGATTTCTTCCGGCGGCTGCGCGCCGATGTCCAGCCCCACAGGGGCATGCACGCGTTCGAGGCGCTCGGCGGGAATGCCTTCCTTCTGCAGTTCGTGGAAGATCCCGGTCACCTTGCGCTTGCTGCCCATCATGCCGATGTAGCGCGCTGGTGTCGTCACGGCCCAGCGCAGCACGCGCATGTCGGTGATGTGGCCGGGGGTGAAGATGAGGATGTACGAGTTCGGCGTGGGCTTCACCCGCGTTGCGACGTCGTCGTACGGAGCGACGATGATCTCGTTCGCTTCCGGATAGCGTTCGCGGTTGGCGAATTCAGGGCGCTCGTCGACGATCGTGACGTCGAAACCTGTCAGTCGCGCTGCGCGGTAGGTGGAGAGGCCGACGTGGCCCGCGCCGAAGATCAGGAGACGCGGCGCGACCACGATCGGCTCGACGTAGATGTCGAGGCTGCCGCCGCAAACCATGCCGGCGTCGACGCCCGGACGCTTGTTGAGGTTGAAAGTCACCATCGACGGCTTTTCTGTTTCGATCACTTCGCGCGCGGCCTTGATGACTTCGAATTCCGCGCCCCCGCCGCCGACGGTGCCGACGATCGAGCCGTCGTCGCGGACGAGCATCTTTGCGCTTGCGAACGACGGGATCGACCCCTGCGTATTGACTATGGTGGCCAGGGCGCAACTGCGGCCCTCCTGGCGCAGGCGGACGATTTCTTCATAGATGTCCATCATGTGTCCTCGCGAAACCTTCGTTGCAGGAGCGCGGACCGTGGCCGCGACCGAAGGACAGGCAGCCTATGCCGAGGCTGGTACGCAGGCGTCCGTATTGCAGAGCTGGGCGCACATCGGGCTGTCGTAGGTGCCCTGGCATTCCTTGCACTTGTTCGGGTCGATCGTGTACTGCTTGCCGACGTGGCTGATGGCGCGGTTGGGGCACTCCGACTCGCAGGCTCCGCAGCCATTGCACAATTCGGGAATAATCTTGTAGGCCATCGTTGTCTCCTTGTTGGTCCTGAATATCCAGCGAGCGACATGGAACGTTGCCGCACATAATCGCATCTGTCATGGCGAACTATTGGTCATCGCCGCGGGCAGGTCAACGGATGCAACCAGCTGAGGCGGGACTTGTGTCATTTCGTGACAGGTGGCGCCAATTGCGCTGCGACGCAGCATGAATTGTCCTGTCGCCGTGCCGGAACAATTTGCGGGTGGTTCAGTCAATAGATGAGTGGAAATCCGCGCGCCGGCGCTGGCGTCGATACAGGCGCGGGTTGGCCTCGTCTACGAGGAGGGGAAATCGATGAAACAGGTGCATATCGCATATTCGGGTGCTGAGCTCGATTACCGTCACGCCGCCGAACTCGCGAAGATTCTTGCCGCGGAGGACAAAGAGCTGGCAGCACCCACGCTTATGGCATGGTGCGACCGTAAGCTCGGCAGGACGTCACAGGTTGCCGATGGCGTGGACCAGCGCGAGCGGTGGCACGATTACGGCTCGAGCCATGGTGGCAAGTTGGAGGTTGATGTCGGCGACAGCTACGCATTCATCTTCGCCGATTCGGAGGGCTTTGGTCCCTATGAGGCTTCGCCCTACTGCAATCTCAAGGATCGTGTCGGCAATGAGTACATCTGCCAGATCAACCTGCTCGACGATTCCCACCAGCCGACGCCACAGGCTTGCACTTTACTGGACGAATGGACCAGCAAGCTGACCTGATGCGGGCGCACAGATGGCAAGGTGATTCAAGCGAGTCCGGGGCACGCCGTTATAGGATTTGAGAACACCAGAAGGTGACTACATGGCCCTCGAAGTGCTGCGCTCCATCATCCAGACGCCGGCAGTGCATGCCAAGCCGGAGGTCGCGCGCGTCAATCCGGACGGCCGCAACGGCGCTGGCGGCAAGGACCAGCGGCCGCCACGCAAGCAGCCGGAAGGGACTTCCGCCACGACGGGTGAAATCGGCCAGACGACCGGCAAGGTCATCGACACGACCGCCTGAAGTCAGACCGTGCCGGCGACCGCGAGGACGACGCGAACCACGCCTGCCGCCAGGAGGGCGATACCCACCGACAGCCCAACCGAGAAGAACGCTTCGCGGCGGCCCAGCGCGCGCAGCATGACGGCGAACGTGGAAAGGCAGGGCACGTAGAACGTCAGGAAGATCAGGAAAGTGACGATTTGCGTCCAGTCGAGCAGGGGAACGATGTCCTGGGTCCCCAGTGCCTGATAGACCATCAGCAGCGACAGTTCCTTGCGCAGGACGCCAAACAGGATCGGCACGCCGAGCGCGATCGGCAGGCCGAGCCACCAGTGCGTGATGGGCGTCAGTGCGATGTTGATGGCGGTGTCGGTGCCCCAGTGGGAAAGAAGCGCCAGCACCACGCTGCCCAACACCAGCAGCGGCGTGACGATCGTGACGATATCGCTCGTGCGCTCCCAGGTCTTCAGCACCAGCGCGCGCCCTCTGGGCAGGGCATAGGGCGGGATTTCCTGGATCACGCCGGGCGCCGCGTCGGAGTAGCGGCGCGCGAGGATCTTTCCCAGCACTGCGATGACGACCAGCGTCAGCATGAAGATGCCGAACACGCCGAGGCCGCCCAGGTACTTGCCGCCGAGCGCCAGGATGATGGCGGAGCGGGCGGAGCAGGGCACGAACGTGATCAGCAGCGCCGCGATGACGCGGTCGCGGCCTGAGGAAGTTGCCGCGGCGGCCGAAATGGCAGGCACGTTGCAGCCAAGGCCGATCAGGAACGGCACGGCGACGCCGCCGTGCAGGCCGATGTGGTGGAACCCCCGATCGACCACGAAGGCGACGCGATGCATGATGCCCGCTTCCTCAAGGGCGACGAGCAGCACGACCAGCGGAATCATGTAGGGCACGACGATGCCGACGAGCCCGATCAGGCCGTCGATCACGGCATGGCTGACGACGCCGAACGTCGAATCCGGATGCCATTCCTGGCTCCAGGCGGCGAGGCGCGCGGAAGTCCACGAGTCGAGCGTCGCGCTCACCTCGAACGTGACGAACAGCACGAGTGCGAACACGGCGAGGCTGCCGATCAGGCCCCAGCGCGGATGCAGGAAGAGTTCATCGAGCCATCGCTTCCAGCCTTCTTCCTCGGGGCCGGTGGGGCTGCTGACGCTTTCGAGCAGCATTGCGGCACGATGATGGCGATCCGCGTGCAGTTCTTCGGACAATGGACGTGGCAAGCCGGCCTGCGCCGCGCTGCGCGCCGCCTCCACATCGGCGACGAGATCCGGAAAATGCGCGCCAAGTTCACCGAGGAAGTAGTCGTCGTTCTCGGCCAGTTGGCAGAGCAATAGCGGGCGCGGTACGTGGAAGGACTCGTGCACCTCCGGACGCGAGACCACTGCGTTGAGAGCCTGCAGGCTGGCGGCAAGGTACGGACTCGGCGGCTGGGGCAAGGGGCAGATGCGCTCGCGCGCCGCGTTCATGACGACGTCGAACAACTGGCGGATGCCCTTGCCCATATGGGCCACCGTTGGGACGACGGGCACGCCGAGCTTCTCGGAAAGGGCACGGATGTTGATGAAGATGCCCTTGGCCCGCGCTTCGTCGACGCGGTTGAGGGCAATCACCATTGGCCGTCCGAGCAGCGAGAGTTCCATCCACAGTTCGAGGTCGCGCTCGAGCATCGTGGCGTCCATGACCTGCACCAGAACGTCGGGCGCCGGGAATGCAGCGCCCGGCTGATCCGATTCGTGGCGGGCGATGGCGGGCCACTGGTCGCCCCAGAGCAGGTACATGAGGACGACGCGATCGTGCTCGCGCAGGTGGTGCAGGGTTTCGATGTCGGGCAGGTCGACCAGGGACATCTGGTCGAGGCCGACATCGACCAGGCATTCCTCGTAGGCACCGCCGACGCCGGCGAGCCGTTCGTGCTTCACCGCCGGACTGGCGGCGGCCTGGAAGATGCTGCTCTTGCCGGTCAGGCGGCGCCCGACGAGTGCCACGCGGGCGCGGCGCTTGCCGCGCATCAGCGGGCCGCGAAGGGGAATGGTGGCTGTCTGCATGTGTCAGCCGATTGTAGCAGGGCGCACCACGGGAGCTGACTTTCACAAACCCCGTTTCCCCTGATCCAGTCAGGAGAAACGGGGAGCGGTCACACGGCGGCGAGCGCCTGGTCGAGATCCTCGCGCAGGTCGTCGATGTGTTCAAGGCCGATCGACAGCCGTACCATGTCCTCGGAGACACCAGCCTTCTTCATCTCCTCGGGGCCGAGCTGGCGGTGCGTGGTGCTGGCCGGATGGCAGGCCAGGCTCTTGGCGTCGCCGATGTTCACGAGGCGCGTGATCAGCTTCAGCGCGTCCTGGAACTTCGCGCCGCCAGCCATGCCGCCCTTGACGCCGAACGACAGGATGCCCGAGGCGCGGCCGCCCATGTACTTCTGCGCCAGGTGGTTCTCGGCATGGTCGGGCAGTCCGGCGTAGCGCACCCAGCCCACCTTGGGGTGCGTCTTCAGGAACTGCGCCACGGCCAGCGTGTTGTCGCAGATGCGGTCCATGCGCACCGGCAGGGTCTCGATGCCCTGCAGGATCAGGAAGCTGTTGAACGGCGAGATCGCAGCGCCCATGTTGCGCAGGGGCACGACGCGCGCGCGGCCGATGTAGGCGGCAGGCCCGAGTGCTTCCGTGTAGACGACGCCGTGGTAGGAAACGTCCGGCTCGTTCAGGCGCTTGAACCGGGCCTTGTGGCTGGCCCAGGGGAACTGGCCCGAGTCGACGATGGCGCCGCCGATCGAGTTGCCGTGGCCGCCGAGGTACTTCGTGAGCGCGTGCACGATAATGTCGGCGCCGTGCTCGAAGGGGCGGCAGAGATAGGGCGTGGGCACGGTGTTGTCCACGATCAGCGGCACGCCGGCCGCGTGGGCGATGTCGGCCAGCGCCTTGATGTCGACGACATTGCCGAGCGGGTTGCCGACCGACTCGCAGAAGATCGCCTTGGTCTTCGCATCGATCAGCGGCTTGAACGAGGCCGGATCGCGGTAGTCGGCGAAGCGGACATCGATGCCGTACTGGGGCAGCGTGTGGGCGAACAGGTTGTAGGTGCCGCCGTAGAGTGTGCCGACCGAGACGATGTTGTCGCCGGCCTCGGCGATCGTCTGGATGGCGTAAGTGATTGCGGCCATGCCCGAGGCGACGCCGAGCGCACCGACGCCGCCTTCCAGCGCCGCCAGGCGCTGTTCGAGGACGGCCGTGGTCGGATTCATGATGCGCGTGTAGATGTTGCCGGCCACCTTCAGGTCGAACAAGTCGGCACCGTGCTGCGTGTCGTCGAAGGCGTAGGAGGTCGTCTGGTAGATGGGCACTGCCACGGCCTTGGTCGTCGGGTCGGGGCTGTAGCCGGCGTGGACAGCGAGCGTTTCCAGCTTCATGTGTTTTCCTTATGGGCGGTTAAGTACGAATTATTGTGCCATGACGACAGTCGGCGCTCAACGGCGCGCTGACCATCTTAACCGCGCTCGTTGCCCCCGGCGCTGCTATCCTGCGTCTCCTTTCCCGAGGAATGCCAAGTGATCCGGCCAGCAAACCGAAACGATGCCGAAGCCATCGTCGGCATCTACAACCACTACATCGCCGACACGATCATCACCTTCGAGGAACAGCCAGTGTCGCGGCAGGACATGGCGGATCGCATCGCGGAGGTGCAGGGCGCGGGCTTTCCATGGCTGGTGGCCGAGGAAGCCGGCCGGGTCGTCGGCTACGCCTATGCCTCGAAGTGGAAAGGCCGGTGCGCCTACCGCTACTCGGTCGAGAGCACCGTGTATCTCGCTCCCGATGCCGCCGGCAAAGGGCTTGGTACGGCGCTTTACGCGGCGCTCTTCACACAATTGCGGCAGTTGGGCCTGCACGTCGTCGTCGCGGCCATCGCCCTGCCGAATCCCGCCAGCACCGCACTGCACGAGAAGTTCGGCATGACACAGGTTGCGCATTTCCGCGAGGTCGGCTTCAAGTTCGAGCGCTGGCTCGATGTCGGTTACTGGCAGATCGTGCTCTGATCGATCCTGGGCAAAGTCAGCCCTTGTGGTACGCCGTGCGGGACGCCATTGTCGGCGCGAGGGGGGACGCGTATTCTGTCGGTACCGCCGCGCTTGCCGGCTCAATTGAACATCCGGGGATATGACATGAAGAAACTCGTTGCACTGCTGGGCGCATGCCTGATCGCGCTGCCTGCGTTTGCCGCCAAGGATTGCGAGGAACTGAAGGCGGAAATCGCGGCCAAGCTCGACGCCAAGGGCGTGAAAAACTATCAGTTGGAAATTGTTCCCGTCGATGCGGTGAAAGACCAGAAGGTCGTGGGCAGCTGCGACGGCGGCAAGAAGAAGATCACATACAAGCGGGGCTGAGAGCAGGTAGCGGGTTCTGAATCTGCAAGACGTCTTCTCGGCCGACGGACCGCTCGCGCAGGCGGTTCCCGGCTACCGGCGAAGGTCCCAGCAAGTCGAGATGGCCGAGCGCATCGACTCGGCGATCAGGGCCAATGCGGTCCTGGTTGCCGAGGCCGGCACCGGCACGGGCAAGACTTTCGCGTATCTGGTGCCGGCGCTGCTCTCGGGCGGCAAGGTGGTCATCTCGACCGGCACCAAGACCCTGCAGGACCAGCTGTTCAACCGCGACCTGCCGGCGGTGCGCGATGCGTTGCGCGTACCCGCGACCATTGCGCTCCTGAAGGGCCGGGCCAACTACGTCTGTCACTATCACCTGGAACGCGCGCAGAGCGAGGGGCGCTTCCAGAATCGCGAAGAGGCCGGGCATATCCGCACGATTGCGCGCTTTGCCAAGGCGACGAAGACCGGCGACAAGGCCGAACTTTCGGCGGTGCCCGAGGATTCCGGCGCCTGGGCACAGGCGACCTCGACCCGCGAGAACTGCCTCGGGCAGGATTGCCCGCACTTCAAGGCCTGCTTCGTCCTGGCCGCGCGCCGCGAGGCGCTCGAGGCCGATGTGCTGGTCGTGAACCATCACCTGTTTTTCGCCGACATGACGCTGCGCGACGATGGCGTCGGCGAGCTGCTGCCAGCCTGCAACACCGTGATCTTCGACGAGGCCCATCAGTTGCCCGAGGTGGCCGGCCTCTTCTTTGGCGAGGCCGTCGGCACGGCCCAGATCGTCGAGCTTGCGCGCGACACGCGCCTGGAGGCAATTGCCGGCGCCAAGGACTACGCGCCATTGCAGGAGGCCTGCCGTACGCTCGAGAAGGCGGCCAAGGACTTCCGGCTGGCATTCCACCGCGAATCCCTGCGACTTTCCGAAGCGCAATGGCTCGATCATGCAAACGCCGTCGAGGCACTGCAAGCGCTCGAAGGCGAACTGGCGGAGTTCATGAAGCAGGTCGACTCGCAGGCCGATCGCTCCGAAGGGCTCGGCAACTGCCGGCAGCGCGCGCATGAGCTGGCGTTGCGGATCAAGCGCTGGCTGCATCCGCCGGCGGCCGAAGAGGAGGGCGATGCCTTCATCAAGTGGGTCGAGGTGTCACCCTATTCGGTGACGCTGAATCTCACGCCGCTCTCCGTGGCAAACATTTTCCAGCGTCAGATGGAAGGCCATCCGCGGGCGTGGATATTCACCTCGGCAACGCTCGCGGTCGGTACGAGTTTCGACCATTACCGCAGCGAGCTGGGGCTCACGGAAGCGGACACCGGCTTGTGGGGCTCGCCGTTCGACTACGGCGATTGCGCGCTGCTTTATGTCCCGCAGCAGATGCCGGACCCGAACAGCCCCTTCTATCACGAGGCCGTGCTGGAGGCAGCGTGGCCGGCCATCCGCGCGTCCGGGGGGCGCGCGTTCGTGCTGTGCACGAGCTTGCGCGCGATGCGGCGCATCCACGAACTTCTCAAGG
The DNA here is from genome assembly GCA_035505955.1 of Rhodocyclaceae bacterium. Taxonomy (GTDB): domain Bacteria; phylum Pseudomonadota; class Gammaproteobacteria; order Burkholderiales; family Rhodocyclaceae; genus Fen-999. The sequence goes on along the minus strand of DATJQH010000025.1, from coordinate 6,759 downwards.
AACGGCTGGAGCGCGAGGGAGTCGATCTGCCGCTGCTCCTGCAGGGTGAGGGCTCCAGGACAGAACTGCTTGAGCGCTTTCGCTTCCTCGGCAATGCGGTCCTCGTCGCCAGCCAGAGTTTCTGGGAAGGCGTGGACGTCCGCGGCGAGGCGCTCTCGCTGGTCGTGATCGACAAGCTGCCCTTCGCGCCGCCCGACGACCCGGTGCTTGCCGCCCGCATCGAGCATCTCAAGCGCCAGGGACGCAATGCCTTCCAGGAGTACCAGTTGCCGCGGGCGGTGATCAGCATGAAGCAGGGCGCCGGCCGCCTGATCCGCGACGAGAGCGACCGCGGCGTCTTGATGGTTTGCGATCCGCGCCTCGTGGACAAACCCTACGGCAAGCGCATCTGGCAGAGCCTGCCGCCCATGCGGCGGACGCGCGAAATCGCCGACGTCGAGGCGTTCTTCGCACGTTAAACTGCAGACATGGAATCCGTTGTTTCCCTGTTGGCAGAGCGGCCAAACCTGTTTTCCCCGGTCCAAGTGAAAGTCAGCCCCGACGACACGCCGCGCATGGCGGCCGTGGTTGCCGCCGTCGAGCGCGTCGCGGCCTTGCCTGCCTATCGGGAGCACGTGCTGGGCCGGGCGCCGGGCATTGCGCGCCACGTGCCGCCCAACCCGGGCGCCTTCTACGGCTACGACTTCCACCTGACGCCGCAGGGGCCGAAGCTCATCGAGATCAACACCAACGCCGGCGGCGGCCTGCTGGCTGCCCGGCGCTTTGGCCGTCGCGACGTCGAAGAGAAGTTCGTGGACATGTTCCGCGCCGAGTGCCCGCGGCTGGCTACGCTTGCCATCGTCGACGAGACGCCGGCGCAGCAGTATCTGTATCCGGAATTCGTGCTTTTCCGGGAACTGTTCGTACAGCACGGCGTCGAGGCGGTCATCTGTGCGCCGGAGGACCTGATGCTGTGCCACGGCGGGCTGTGGCACCAGCAGACGAGGCTCGACCTGGTCTACAACCGCATCACGGATTTCCCGCTCGAGACGCACGGCAATACGGCATTGCGCCAGGCCTACCTCGAGGGGTCGGTGGTGCTGACGCCGCATCCGTTCGGCCATGCACTCTTTGCGGACAAGCGCAATCTCATCGCCCTGTCGGACGATGCGCTGCTGGCAGACTGGGGCGTGGATGCCGGGACCCGCGGCATCCTGGCCGCTGCGCTGCCGCGCACGGAACTCGTGCGATCCGAGCGGGCCGAAGATTTATGGGCGCGACGCAAGGGACTCTTCTTCAAGCCGGCGACCGGATACGGCGCGAAAGCGGCCTACCGTGGGGACAAGATCACCAGGAAAGTGTTCGAGGAGATACTGGCCGGCAATACGATTGCGCAGGAATTCGTGCCCCCTTCGGTGATCGAGGCGGAGGTGAATGGCGCCTTGAGCAATCTCAAGGTCGATGTGCGGTGCTACGCCTATCGTGGCGAAGTGCAGTTCGTCGCGGCGCGGCTCTGGCAGGGTCAGACGACCAATTTCCGCACACCGGGCGGAGGGTTTGCGGAGGTGGTGATCGAATGAAGATGTTCGGACTGGCTGGCTATTCCGGCGCCGGCAAAACGACACTGATCGAGCAGTTGATTCCGCGCTTCGCGGCACGCGGTCTGCGTGTCTCCATGATCAAGCACACGCACCACAATTTCGATCTCGACAAGTCCGGCAAGGACTCGTTTCGCCATCGTGAGGCGGGCGCAACCGAGGTGATGCTCGTGTGCGACCAGCGCTGGGTGCTGATGCACGAACTGCGCGGCGATCCGGAGCCGACGTTCGAGCAGCAGATCGCCAACCTTTCACCCTGCGACCTGCTGCTGGTCGAAGGCTACAAGGCAACGCCGATACCGAAACTCGAGGTGCATCGCCGCGACAACGGCAAGCCGTTCATCTGGCCGGAGAACAAGAGCATCGCGGCGCTCGCCACGCCGGCCGCCGATCGTCCGGCGGATTGTCCGCTGCCCTGGCTCGATCTGGACGACCACGACGCCATTGCGGCGTTCATCCTGGAGAAGACCGCGCTATGAGTGTGTTGAGTTTCGACGAGGCGCTCGAAATGCTGCTGTCCCGCGCGCGGCAAGTCAAAGGCACCGATCGCGTTGCGCTGGCGGAGGCAACCGGCCGAGTCCTGGCCGAGCCGATACTGTCGGCCGTCGATGTGCCTCCGCTGGACAACAGCGGCATGGATGGGTACGCGGTGCGCTGCGCAGACGTGCCGGCTGCCGGCACGACGTTGCGCGTGACGCAGCGCATCGCGGCCGGCAGCGTCGGCCACGCGCTGGAACCCGGCGCGGCAGCGCGCATCTTCACGGGCGCGCCGGTGCCGCCGGGCGCGGACGCCGTCGTCATGCAGGAAGACTGCGCGCCCAGCCAGGACGGGCAGGTGGTCGTCAACCGCGTGCCCGAACCTGGCGACTACATTCGCAAGACGGGAGAAGACATCCGCAGCGGCGCAGAAGTGCTGGCGCCGGGAACGGTGCTGACGCCGGCCGCGATCGGCATGGCGGCTTCGGTGGGCGCCGCCCGGCTGCCCGTATTCCGTCGCCTTTCCGTCGGCGTCGTATCGACCGGCAGCGAGCTTGTCACGCCAGGCGAGCCTTTGCCCTCGGGGCGCATCTACAACTCGAACCGTTACCAACTCGTCAGCATTCTCAAGAACCTTGGCTGCGACGTGACCGACTACGAACCGCTGCCCGACGACTACGAAGCGACGCGACGCGCGCTGCGCAAGGCCGGCGCGCTGCATGACTTGGTCATTACCTCGGGCGGCGTTTCGGTCGGCGAGGAAGATCACGTCAAGCCGGCGGTTGAAGCCGAAGGCGAATTGACGCTTTGGAACGTCGCCGTGAAGCCGGGCAAACCTCTCGCTTTCGGCAAGGTCGGCAACGCGGACTTCGTCGGCCTGCCGGGGAACCCGGTGTCGGTCTTCGTCACCTTCAACATGCTGATCCGGCCGTTCTTGCGCAAGTGCCAGGGCGCCACGCACTTCCTGGCCGGCTCGCGTCGCATGATAGCCGGCTTCGCGTGGCAGAAGCCGGGCAACCGGCGCGAGTTCCTGCGTGTGCGCGTTGGCGAGGACGGCCGCCTGGAACGCTTTCCGAACCAGAGTTCCGGCGTGCTGACCTCGTGTCTATGGGCGGACGGCCTGGCCGACATCCCCGTTGGGCAGAAGGTCGAACCGGGAGATTCGGTGAGCTATATTCGGTTTTCGGAGTTGCCATGACGCTCAGAATTCTCTATTTCGCCAGCCTGCGCGAGGCGCTGGGATCGTCCGGTGAGTCACTCGAGTTGCCCGCGAATATCGCCACGACGGGCGCGTTGCGCGACCACATCGCCGCGCGCGGCGAACCGTGGACTGCGCTGACGCGGGCAAAGAACCTCCGCTGCGCGGTCAACCAGGCCATGGTCGGATTCGATGCGCAGGTACGGGCCGGGGACGAGGTGGCCTTCTTTCCGCCGGTTACCGGGGGGTAGCATGACCGCCGCGTCGGTACAGGAAGAGGACTTTGACGTCGGCTCGGAAATCGAGGTGTTGACGAAGAATGCGCACGACGCGGGGGCCGTCGCGAGCTTCGTCGGTGTCGTGCGCGGCGCAGGAATTCTCTCGATGACGCTGGAACATTATCCGGCGATGACCGAAAGGGCGCTGAACGAAATCGTCGCCGAGGCGAATCGGCGCTGGGAATTGCTCGGCGTGCGGGTGATCCACCGGGTCGGCAAACTGCAGCCAGGCGATCGCATCGTGCTCGTTGCCGTCGCATCGACCCATCGGCAGGCGGCCTTCGCCGCTTGCGAATTCATCATGGACTACCTGAAGACGCGAGCGCCTTTCTGGAAGCGCGAGGAGACAGCCGACGGCGGCCGTTGGGTGGATGCGCGCGAGTCCGACGAGGCCGCGCAGCAGCGCTGGTAGGCGACCGTTCTAGACCCGGAAGCGGCCGACGCTGGCGTGCAGCCGGGTTGCGCTGGCCTTCATGCCTTCTGCCGCCGAAAGCGTGTTGCGTGCGGAATTGTTCGTCGCTTCCGCGGCGCTCGAAATGGACTCGAGGTTGCGGCCGATCTCCTGGCCCGCGCTCTTCTGCTCGGCGAGCGAGTGGTTGATTTCGTCGACGCCCTGGTGTTCCTGGTTGGCCACGGTCATGCTCGCCTGCAGGACCTCGGCAACCTTCTCGAGCGTCGCGTGGCTTTCCTTCAGCACGTCATTGCTGGCCCGGATGGCGGTTTCCAGGTTTTCCGATTCGGACTGGATGCCCTGCGTGATGTTGTCGATTTCGGCCGCCGCCTTGCCCGACTTCTCGGCCAGGCCGCGCACCTCGTCGGCGACCACCGCGAAGCCGCGCCCGTGCTCGCCGGCACGCGCCGCCTCGATGGCGGCATTGAGCGCCAGCAGGTTCGTCTGATTGGCGATCTCCTTCACTTCGCTGGTCAGGCTGGTGATCGTGCGCGAGTTGGTGACGAAGCGTTCCGTGGCTTCCGCAATGCCTTTGATCGACTGCTCGATGCGCATCATCTCCTTGCGCAATTCGTTGACGCTGCGTGAGCCTTCCTCGGTGTGGCGCAGGCTGAGTTCAGAAGTATCGCGTACGGTCTGCGCCGATCCCGCCACCGACTCGATACTGGTGATGAGCTGCTGGATGGCCGCCGCGATCGCGCCCGAGGCGTTGGCCTGGGTCTCCGATGCGGAGGACATGTCGCCGGCGGAACCGGCGACCTTGTCCGAACTGCCCGCGACGTTGTTCGCTTCGTGCTGCACGTCGCGGATGGTCCGCTGCAGGCCGTCGAGGAACTTGTTGAACGATGTCGCCGCGCGCCCGATCTCGTCCGCGGTCTCGACGGGCAGCCGGCGCGTGAGGTCGCCATCGCCCGACTCCAGCTGGCGCACCGATTCTTCGAAATGAAGCAGGGGCCCGCGCATGCGCCTGATCGTCACTGTCATCATGATCCAGGCGAGGGCAAACGCAGCGATGAATGCCACGATGGTCAGCACACGGTTGCGGCTCGCCTGGTCGGCGACCGACTTCTTGGCCGCCGCGACCGCTGCCGACTGGTCTTCCGTCCGCTTCAACAGGATGTCCTTGATGCCGCGCCAGGAAGGTGTTTCCTCCTTGTTGAGTACCTGCACCGCCTCGGCCGACTGGCCGCCCTTGGCGAGATCACGCACGCGGTTCTTCAGGGTCGTGTTCTCGTTCCAGCGCTTCTCCAGATCGGCCAGGACGCCGGTTTCGGCACTGTCGGCCGTCAGGCTCTGGGCAGCGTGCAGGTTCCTGACGAAATCCTGCTGCGCGGCATCGAGGTTCGCGTAGGCCTTGGGATTGGCCGGGTCGAGGATGATGTTGCGGATTGCCTGCCCGGTTTGCAGGCCTTGCGCGTACATGCCGTCATACGCGGTCAGGCGCGCCTGGTCGCGATCGACGAACTCGGCGAAGCGATCCGCGACGCTGGAAAGCGACCACAGGGCGATGATCCCGCCGGCCAGCATGGTCAGCAGCGAAACGAACACTGCGACCAGCAACGGCGTGCTGATGCTCTTGCCGTGATTCAAGATGCTGCCTCCCCGGATTTCTTGTTTTACTGATGCGGCCGCCCCGCCGGCCTCGTTACTTCCTGGCGCGCGGCGGCGGTCCCTTCTTTGCGGCATCGGCCGCGTTTTCGAACGCAGCCTTCGATGCCTTGCTCATCTGTTCGAAAGCGTTGTTGGCATTCGTCATGGCCTGCTGCATGGCGTCCAGGATGTTCGTGTTCTGTCCGGGCAGGGCCTTGAAGAAGGACTGGAACGCGTCGACCATGTCCTGGCTGCCCGCCGCCAGTTGTTCCGTGAGCAGGCGGGAAAACTCGACGCGCGCGCTGTTGCCGATCTCGGCGACCTGCTGGGCGGCAGCGATCATCTTCTGCGCGGTGTCCTGCGCGTAGCGGGCGCGCAGGGTGATGATGTTCTGCGGATCCTTCGATTCGGCCTGGATCTTGGCCTGCTCGACGCTGTTCTCGAACAGTTCGCGCGCCAGCCGCGACTGCAGCTCCATGATGCGCTGGGAATTGTCGATGGATATCTGTGCCAGCCGCATCGCCGCTTCCATGTTCTTGCGCTGGATTTCGCCGAATTCGTTCTTGCTCGTCATGGTCCTCTCCGTTTCAGTTGTATTCTAAATGGATAGCCACCCGGAGCGCACTGGTCCGCGCCGGCCGACCACTGCTACAAGTCTAACCCCATAAGGCCGTTGCGGAAAATCCGTTCGTCCATGAACGCCACCTTGGCCGCCATGCGCGGCACGAATTCCATCCGCTCGATGATGTCGCGCTGCAGGTCGATGCCTGGCGCGATCTCGATCAATTCGAGCCCTTCGGCAGCGAGCCGGAACACGCACCGTTCGGTGACATAGAGGATTTCCCTGCCCGCTGCGGTGGCCATCTGGCCGCTGAAGGTGCGGTGCTCGACCTCGGACACGAACTTGCAGGGCTTGCCTTCCTGGACGATGTGCAAGGCGCCATGCTGGATCGCGACATGCAGGTGCCCGGCGGTAAACGTGCCGACGAAAACGACCTTCTTGGCGTTCTGCGAAATGTTGATGAAGCCGCCGGCGCCCGCCAGCCGTGGGCCGAACTTGGAGACGTTGAGGTTGCCGTGCCGGTCCGCCTGGGCGAGGCCAAGGAAGGCGACGTCGAGACCGCCGCCGTCATAGAAGTCGAACTGGCTGGGCTGGTCGATGATGGCCTGGGTGTTGGTGGCGGCGCC
>DATJQH010000024.1:0-2523 GCA_035505955.1 Rhodocyclaceae bacterium | reverse complement strand
AGGACGTCTTCATGATCGGTGCGTCGTATCGGTTGACCGATGCCCTGACGCTGCGCGCAGGTGCCAACTTTGCCAAGAACCCGATTCCGGACAACCGGGTGAATCCGTTGTTCCCGGCGATCGTCGAGAACCATTACATGTTCGGTCTGGGATACCTGCTGGGCAAGCAAAGCGCCGTCGACTTCTCGCTCACCTATGCACCTGAAGTGTCGGTTACCGGCACCCAGGGACCGGGATCGGCGGCCGGCAGCGGCATCGCCACCAACCAGGGCGTCAATATCAAGCACTCGCAGTTGAACTGGCAGATCCAGTACGGCTACCGCTTCTAAGCGGCGCCTAAGTCCAAAGGGCTGGAGGCCGACGGCCTTCAGCCCTTTTTTCGTCTTCTCGATTCAGCAGGAGGAATCCATGAAACGGTTCTTCGTAGCTCTCGCATTGTTTCTCGCGGCGCTGTCGGCATACGCATTGCAACCCTATGTCACCGGAACCAAGGTGACTGCCGGCGATCTTGCCGCGGCCGCAACCGCGGTGGAGCAGAAACTCACGGCGGCAGGGTTTACGGTGGTCGGCCGCGAAATGGCCAAGGGGCTGCCCGCGCAGGCGACTGTGGTCGTCACCGATGCCGGCTTGACCGAAGTGCTGAAAGGCATCGGTGGCACGGCCGTTGTGGCGATTCCGGTTCGTGTCGGCGTGAAGAGCGACGGCACGGTTTCCTACGTGAACCTCGAATACTGGCAGCGGGCCTACCTGCGCAAGGACTACGGCAAGGCCGAAGCTGCGGTGAAGGCGGCCGCGGGCAAGCTCGAGCAGGCACTCGGCACGGGCGCGGCATTCGGTGGCGACATCAAGGCCGAGGATCTGGCCAACTACCACTACATGTTCGGCATGGAGCGCTTCGACGAGAAGACGCTGCTGGCCGAGTACAAGAGCTTCGAGCAGGCGGTGAAGACCGTGCAGGACAACCTGGCCAAGGGTGTCAAGGGAACGGCCAAGGTCTACGAACTCGTGTATCCAGACCGGAAGCTGGCCGTCTTCGGCGTGACCATGAACGATGCGGAACATGGCGAAGGCTGGTGGGTCAACAAGATCGGCGCCGATCACGTGGCCGCGTTGCCGTGGGAAGTGTTCGTCGTCGATGGCAAGGTGATGGCGCTGTTCGGCCGCTATCGCACGGCACTGGCGTGGCCGTCGCTCGGCATGGGCCAGTTCATGACCATATCGAACCATCCGGACACGACCAAGGCGATGCTGGACGCCGTCGCCGGCGCCCAGTAGCAACCTGCCGAATCAGCCCAGGCGCGCCAACTGGGCGGCGAGCTTCGTGCGCAGGTCGCCGAAGCTCGCCAACCGCTCCTTCTCCTGCGCCACGACGGCCGCTGGGGCGCGCTCGACAAAGGAGGGTTGGGCGAGCTTCTTCTCGGCCTTGGCAATCTCGCCTTCGATGCGCGCAAGCTCCTTGCCCAGGCGTTCCCGTTCGGCGGCTACGTCGATCTCGATCTTCAGCATCAGGCGGAAATCGCCGACGATTTGTACCGGGGCTTCCGAGGCAGGCAGATTGTCGCCCGCGGCGGCGACTTCCGAGAGCTTCGCCAGTGCGGCAAGGTAAGGCGCGTAGGCCGCGATGGCTCTCCGGTCGCCCGCGGCAATCAGCGGCACCTTCTGCGCGGGCGAGATGTTCATTTCGCCGCGCAGGCTACGGCAGGCGTTGATCATGTCCTTGAGCATCGCCACCCATTGTTCCGCCTTGTCGTCGCAGCGGCCCATGTCCGCGGCCGGGTAGCGCTGCAGCATCAGCGTGCTTGGCGTACCACCGGGACTGACTTTGCCGGTTACACCGGCAATCGGTGCCACGGTTTGCCACAACTCTTCCGTGATGAACGGAATCAGCGGATGGGCCAGGCGCAGCATGGTCTCGAGCACGCGCACCAGCGTGCGCCGCGTGGCGCGCTGTTCGGCTTCATCGCCCTTCTGGATCTGCACCTTGGCCAGTTCCACGTACCAGTCGCAATACTGGTCCCAGACAAACTCGTAAATGGCCCGGGCCAGCAGGTCGAAGCGGTAGTCGGCGAAGTGCTTCGCCACCTCGGCCTCGAGCTTCTGCAGGAGGCTGACGATCCAGCGGTCGGCCGGCGAGAATTCCAGCGGCAGCGATTCATCGACGCCGCAATCCTTGCCCTCGCAGTTCATCAACACGAAGCGCGTGGCGTTCCACAGCTTGTTGCAGAAGTTGCGATAGCCCTCGCAGCGCTGCATGTCGAACTTGATGTCGCGCCCTGGCGAAGCGAGCGAAGCGAACGTGAAACGCAGCGCGTCGGTACCGAAGCCGGGAATGCCGTCCGGATACTCGCGGCGCGTTCGTTTTTCGATCTTCGGCGCGTCCTTCGGGTTCATCAGGCCGGTGGTGCGCTTCTTCACCAGGTCGTCGAGCGCGATGCCGTCGATGAGGTCGATCGGGTCGAGCACGTTGCCCTTCGACTTGCTCATCTTCTGGCCTTCGGCGTCGCGGATCAGGCCGTGCACATA
>DATJQH010000023.1:0-7565 GCA_035505955.1 Rhodocyclaceae bacterium | reverse complement strand
GTTGTTTACCGCCATGCACCCCGCGTAGTTGATCGCCATTGCCGATGCGGCTCCACCCGCGACGCCTTGCAGCGCGGCCGCTCGGGATTCCGTGCTCAGGTCGATGAACTTCGGCAGCGCGGTCGCGGCCAGGATGCCGAGAATGACGATGACCACGACAAGCTCGATCAGGGTAAAGCCTCGCTGCATTTGCTTCTTCATGCTGGACCTCCTTGAGTGACGATTATTGCGAAAGAAATAATAGACCGAATCAGCAGCCGTCGGTGGCAACCGTGACTTCCGCGCCGACGACACTGCCCCCCCTGAAACCCGCTTCCAGATACGTGACGCTGCACTGGCTTGGCGTACCACCGCCACTGACTTTGAACAGGCGGCTCGGCACGGTCATGCCCAGGCTGTTGGCGTCCATGCCGTTCGTAGCCACGAGGCCGTCGGCCGCCAGGTTGATGTCCGCTGCAACGTCGATACCATCCGCCGTCGCGGCCGGAAAGTGGTTTGTCATTTGCACCCGGTGGCCATCCATCATCACCGCTGGCGGTGAACTGCGGCAGTCGCCGCCGGTCGGCGGCGCGTCGTAGCTAAGGTCCAGTTCGCACCTGGCACGGGCCAGCGAAGATGCAGAACGCAATGCGCCATACATTGCCTTGGCTTTCGCCACACGGGCATCGCGCTGGGTGTCGATCAGGCGCGGCAGGGCCACGGCGGCGAGGATGGCGATGATGGCGATGACCACCACGAGTTCCAGCAGCGTGAAGCCGGCGCGACGTTTGGCGGAGGTGTTCATCTCTTCATTGCCACCTTGCCGAGGTCCCACATCGGCAGGAAGATGCCGAGCGCCAGGACGAGCACCATGCCGCCCAGCATGACGATCAGGATGGGCTCGATCTGCTGCGACAGGGTCTTGAGTTCGTATTCGACTTCGCTTTGGTACATGCCCGCGATTTCTTCCATCATCTCGTCGATGGTGCCGGATTCCTCGCCGACTGCGATCATCTGCAGCACGACGGGCGTGAAGGCGCCGGTGCCGATGGCGGAGCGCAGGATGGATTCGCCGCGCTCGACGCCGTCCCTCATCTGCTCGACCTTCTCGGCGATGAACGCGTTGTCCACGGTCTGCGCCACGGTCGTCAGGGCCTGGATGACCGGCACGCCGGAACGCAGGGCCAGCGCGTAGCTGCGCGCAAAGCGGGCCAGCGTCGCCTTGCGGATGATCTTGCCGGCGACCGGGATGCGCATCTTGATCTTGTCCCACTGGTAGCGGCCGTGCGGCGTGTGTATCCAGGAACGGAACACAAACGCCGCGACGACGATCAGCCCGAGGATGAGATACCACCAGTCGACGGTGAATTGCGAGAAGCCGATCAGTGCCCGTGTAACGGCAGGCAATTCCGCGTTGAAACCCTGGAATACCTTGGCGAAAGTCGGGATCACCCAGATGTTCACCACGAGCAGCGCCACCGCCATGGCGATAACCACGAAGGCTGGATAGCGCAGCGCTGACTTCACCTGTTCGCGCATGAAGCGCTCGAACTCCATGTGGTCGAACAGGCGCAGGAATATCTCCTCCAGGCGGCCCGTCATTTCGCCGACGCGCACCATGGCGAGGTAGAAGTTCGAGAAGGCGCCGGGATGCCGGGCCAGCGATACCGACAGTTCGCGGCCGCTGTCCAGGCTATGGCGCACGTCGCCGAGCAGCGCCTTCATGGCGCCGTTCTGGCTGGATTCCTGCAGGCCCGCCAATGCCCGCATGATCGGCACGCCGGCCTTGAGCAGCGTGTAGAGCTGCCGGGTAAGCAGGAGGACGTCGACGTGCCCCACCTTTTCCGCAAAGAGATCGAATCGGCGGCCTGCCCCGGCAGGCTTGCCTGCAGCCGCACCGGTCGGCGCTGGCTTGATCTCGAGCGGGGTGATACCGGTTTCAAACAGCGCGTCGGCAACGGCGGCCGCGCTATTGCCGTCCAGCACGCCTTCGACGGATTCGCCTGAAGCGCTGCGGCCGCGGTAAGCGAAGGCGGGCATCACGTCATTCCTCGTCGACCTGGCTCGAGATGCGCATTGCCTCTTCGGGCGTCGTGCGTCCCGCGGTCACCAGGCGCACTGCGTCGCGGCGCAACGTCTCGCCGGCCATCTGCTCCCGGCCGATAGCGATGAACTCGTTGGGGTCGCCGTGATTGACGGCTTCGACCAGGGCATTGGTCATCTCGAGGATTTCGTAGACCGCCTGGCGGCCCTGATAACCGGTATTGGCGCAGTGGGCGCAGCCGCGCCCGTGGCGGTACTGATGGCTGTCGACGCGGTCGCCGAGTTCGTAGCGCAGCCACTCACGCTCGTGCGGTGCCAGCGCATGTGGTTCGGCGCAGTATTCGCAGATGACGCGCACCAGTCGCTGCGCCAGCACCATCTGGATCGACAGTGCAACCATGTACCGCGGCACGCCCATGTCGAGGAGCCGGATCGGGGTCGACAGCGAATCATTGGTGTGCAGGGTGGAGAGCACCATGTGCCCTGTCATGGCGGCGCGCATGCCAATCTCGGCCGTGTCCTGGTCGCGCATTTCGCCGACCAGGATGATGTCCGGGTCCTGGCGCAACGTGCTGCGCAGCACGCGTGCGAACGAGAGGTCGATCTTCTCGTGCACCTGCACCTGGTTGAGGCCGGCCAGGCGGTATTCCACCGGATCTTCGACCGTGATGATCTTCTTTTCGGGCGTATTCAGTTCGCTCAGCGCGGCGTAGAGCGTCGTCGTCTTGCCGGAACCCGTGGGACCCGTGACCAAGACGATGCCGGACGGCCGATGGATGGCGTTGCGGAAACGTTCGAGCACGCGCGGCGGCATGTTCAACCGCTCCAGCGCCATGAACGCGGCGCTTTGCACCAGCAGGCGCATGACCACCGACTCGCCGAACTGCGTCGGCATGGTCGAGATGCGCACGTCGACCGGGGTATTGCGCAATTGCAGGGCGAAGCGGCCATCCTGCGGCAGGCGCTTTTCGGAAATATCGAGGCCCGACATCAGTTTGAGGCGCAGCACCAGCGCCGTGGCGATCTTGGCGTCCGCTTCGGTCTGCACATGCAGCACGCCGTCGATGCGGAAGCGGATGACCAGCGACTTCTCCTGCGGCTCGACATGGATGTCGGAGGCGCGCATCTTGAGTGCCTCGTCGAACACGGTGTTGAGCAGCTTGACCACCGGCGCGTCTTCCGCGCCCGGGGTGAGTCCCAACACGGACCCGAACTCGAGCGGAATGTCGCGCATCTCCTGCGTGAGTTCCTTGGCTAGGCCGCTGATCTCCTCTGTCCGCCTATAGACGCGGTCGAGCAGCGGCAGAAGCTGGCTCTCGATCACCACCACCAGCTCGACGTCGCGCCTGACGACGCGCATTACCTCGTCGTAGGCAGTGATGTCGGTCGGATCGGCGAAGCCGACGCGCAACATGCCGTCCTGCTCGTCGAGGACGATGGCGCGAAAACGCCGGGCCTGCGGCTCGGAAAGCAGCTTGATCAATTCCGGCTTGGGCTGGAAGGTGCGCAAGTCGACGAACTCGGCGCGCAGCTGGCGCGCCAGGGCCTTGGCAATGCCGTCCTCGGTAACGTAGCCGCCATCGACGAAAATGCGGCCGAGCTTGCGGCCGCTGCGCTTCTGTTCCTCGAGCGCAAGCTTGAGCTGCTCGTCGGTGAGCAGCCCTTCCTGAATCAACAGATCGCCGAGGCGGATTCTCTGCGGTGGACGGGCCATCGGACCTCGATCGGGCTCAAATTAAGAAAAAACGCGAGATATTTTCTGCACCTTCATGATTTATCGACAGAAAATAGCCGAAATTAAGCTTTATCGCAAGAAAACCAGCGTTGGCGCTCAGCGTACCTGTTGCGCCGCCGCCAGTTTGCCTTGTGCCCACGTTCGCAAATGCCCGAGCACGCCAGTCAAATTGGCCCAATCCTCGGTCACCTTGGCCTTGAGCAGTTCCCGGCGCTCCGGCTCGGCGCGAAGGCAACGATCGATCTGCCCCTGAATGATTTCGCGCGCCCGGTCCTCGGCTGCCAGGGCGACGTGGCGCTGGGCATCTCGACTCGGGAAATCTTCCAGCAGGCGGTATGGAAGGGGAATCGTTGCCAGGCGGGCCAGTTCGCGCAGGTTATCGGCACGCTGGATCAAGGCGGCCTGGCTTTCGCACCGGATGGCGAAGCGTCGCGACTCCATGCGCACCATCGCCTGATCGACTGGATCGCCGCGTGCCATCGACACATTTCCCCAATAGACTGGCGGCCATCCTAAACGAAACGGCGCGCCATGTTCCATATCGTCCTGTTCCGGCCCGAGATCCCGCCCAACACCGGCAACATCATCCGGCTCGCCGCCAACACGGGCTGCACGCTTCACCTCGTCCGGCCACTTGGTTTCGACATCGACGACAAGTCCCTGCGCCGTGCGGGGCTCGATTACGCCGAGTTCGCCACCATGCAGGCGCACGACACCTGGCCGGATTGCCACTCAGCGCTGGGCGACTGCCGCCTGTTCGCCGTAACGACGAAGGGTGCAATGAAGCTGCACGATGCCCGGTTCCGGCCCGGCGATGCGTTCGTGTTCGGACCGGAATCGAGCGGGCTGCCGCCGGACATGCTGGCGCAGTTCGGGTCGGAAATGCGATTGCGCCTGCCCATGCTGCCAGGGAACCGTAGCCTCAACCTGTCGAATGCGGCTGCCGTGACGGTCTTCGAAGCCTGGCGGCAGAACGGATTTGCCGGCGGGCGTTAGCCGCGCTCGGCCTTGGTGTCGCGTCCCATCAGCCGCTCGACAGTCTCCTGTGCCTTGATGCGGCCGTCGAGCACCGCGCAAACGGCCTCGGTGATGGGCATGTCGACCCCCAGTTCCGTCGCGCGCCGATGCACTTCCCGCGCGGTCATCACGCCTTCGGCGACATGCCCGAGCTCGCGCTGGATGGTTTCCAATGGACGCCCGGAAGCGAGCGCGAGGCCGACGCGGCGATTGCGCGAAAGGTCACCGGTGCAGGTCAGGATCAGGTCGCCAAGGCCCGCAAGCCCCATAAAGGATTCGCGCTTGCCCCCCAGCGCCACGCCGAAGCGCGTGATTTCCGCAAGGCCGCGCGTCATCAAGGCGGCGCGGGCATTGAGGCCCAGACCGAGACCGTCGCACAGCCCGGTGGCGATGGCGAGGACGTTCTTCACCGCACCGCCCACTTCGGCGCCGACGATGTCGTCGTTGGCATAAATGCGCAGGCGCGGGGTATGAAGCGCCTCCGCCATCCCGCTGGCAAAGACCATGTCGCGCGAGGCGAGCGCGACCGCTGTCGGCAGCCCGCGCGCGACCTCGTCGGCGAAGCTCGGGCCGGTGAGCGCGCCGCGCGGAGCCCCGCCGCCGACCGCCTGTTCGACCACCTGATGCGGGAGCAGGCCGGTGCCAGCCTCAAGGCCCTTGCAAACCCAAAGGAAGGGCAGCGTCGAGGGAAGGTCGCGCACGGTGTTGCGCAGGCCGGCCATCGGCGTCGCGAGAATCGCCACGTCGGCATCGGCGCTGGCTTCGGCCATATCCGCCGTAATGCTCAACGCTACGGGCAAAGGGTAGCCGGGCAGGAATTCCTGGTTCTCGCGCGCAGCAAGCATCGCGCGGGCATGTTCGGCCTGCCAGGTCCACATGCGCACGGCATGACGGCCGGAAAACGCCAGGGCCAGGGCAGTGCCCCAGGCGCCGGCGCCGAGCACGGCAATTTTCATTGCTTCAGTTTCCCCAGACCTGGGCAGCCTTGACGAAGCCCTGCTGACCGTCGCGATGCCTCACCTTGATCCAACCGGCGGGGCCCGGCTCGACATATTCGAGCAGCACGTCGCGCTCGGCTTCGAACACCAGCGCCGCAGAATCCTCGGGCTGTTCGCGCACCTGCGCTCGGTCCGCGCGGACCATGAGCGTGCGCTTGTCGGAGAGCATGCGCTTCTCGATCCAGGCCAGGTCACCCTTCGAGTCGCGTACCTTGACCCACGTGTCGAGCACGACAATGGCC
The DNA here is from genome assembly GCA_035505955.1 of Rhodocyclaceae bacterium. Classification (GTDB taxonomy): domain Bacteria; phylum Pseudomonadota; class Gammaproteobacteria; order Burkholderiales; family Rhodocyclaceae; genus Fen-999. Next base: position 1,551 of record DATJQH010000023.1, on the reverse strand, counting down.
TCGACCGGCGTGCCACGCGCGATCGCGTAGAGCGGTTTGCCCTGCTGCGAAGGAGAGTCGTAGAGCAGGGCCGGCTCGACCACGGAGCGGTATTCGAGCGCGGCGGCAGGAAACGCTGCCAGCCACGCAAGCCACGGGAGCGCGGCCTTGCGCATTGCCTTACTGAACCAAGACCTCTTGCGGCCGCTTCTCCGCCTCGAGCCGCTGGCGGTAGACAGCCTCGAAATTGACTGGCGCGAGCAGCACGGGAGGAAAACCCGCTCGCGTGACGCAGTCGGACACCGATTCGCGCGCGTAGGGGAACAGGATGTTCGGGCACGCCACCGCGACCACGGGCTCGATCTCCTCCTGCGGCACGTTCTGGATGACGAAGATGCCCGCCTGCGCGACCTCGACCAAGAACTGCGTCTTGTCGCCGATCTTTGCGGTTACCGTCACGGTCAGCACGACTTCGAAGGTGCCTTCGCCCACGGCCGCTCCCGTGGAGCCCATTTGCACCTGGATCTGCGCCGCCTCGCGTTCGAGGAAGCACTGCGGCGCGTTGGGCAGTTCCAGCGACAGGTCCTTGACGTAAATCTTCTCGATGCTGAAAACGGGCTGCGGATCGCTCATGACGGATGGAGGGGCGAAGTTGGAGAAGGGCAGATTCTACCGCAGGCTTCGTTGCCGACCTGTTACGCAGCCAGCAGCGGATCGAGCCCGCCGCGTCGATCGAGATCGTGCAGATCGTCGCAGCCGCCGACGTGCGTGTCGCCGATAAAGATCTGCGGCACCGTGCGGCGACCCGTGCGAGCGGTCATCTCTTCGGCGCGCTGGGGTTCGAGGTCGATGCGGACCTTCTCGATGGCGGTAACGCCCTTGCGCTTCAGCAACGCCTCGGCGCGAACGCAATAGGGACAGACCTCGGTGCAGTACATGACGATGCGCGGCATTTTGGCTTCAGTCCTTGGTCGTCATGGGCAGGCCGGCGCCCGTCCAGGCCCCGATGCCGCCAGAAAGGTTGAACACGCGCTCGAAGCCGGCGCGCTTCAGCGTGCCGCAGGCCGACGACGAGCGATTGCCGCTCGCGCAGCAAACGATGACCGGCTTGTCCTTGAACTTCTCGAGTTCGCTGATGTGCGAGGCAAGCTGGCCGAGCGCGATGTGGCGTGCGTTGGCAATGTGCCCGGAAGACCATTCGCTGGTCTCGCGCACGTCGAGCATGAGCGCATCCTCGCGGTTGATGAGCAGGGTCGCCTCGGTCACCGAGATGCCCTTGCCGCCGCCGCGGATGAATGACGACACGAGCATCACGCCGCTGACGACGGCGGCGATCACCCACATAAGATTCTGCTGCACGAATTCCATCGATTCCTCTCAGTTCTTGAACGCCGGCACACCGCAGAAAACCTCGCGCATGAGGCCGATCAACTGCAGCGTGCGCGGATCGGCGACGCGATAATAGACGCGGTTGGCGTCCTTGCGCGTCTGCAGCACGCCCTTGTCGCGCAGGATGCCGAGGTGCTGCGAGATGTTGCTTTGCGACGTGCCGACGGCGTCCACGATGTCCTG
>DATJQH010000022.1:0-12755 GCA_035505955.1 Rhodocyclaceae bacterium | reverse complement strand
CGACGTGGCTGCGCGGGTGGCGGTGCGCTTCGACGAGATATTCGAGTCGCTGCGGCTCATCAAGGAACTCGCGGTCGGCCTGCCAGACGGCGACAGCCGCGTCGAGTGTGCGCCCCGGCCATGCGGCTGCGGCCTTGGCGTCGTCGAAGGCTGGCGCGGCGAAGTGATCGTCGGCGTGCAGCTGGACGAGGAAGGGCGCATTGCACGTGCGCATCCGCACGATCCTTCGTGGCAGATCTGGCTCGCGCTCGAACATGCGGTGCTGGCGGACATCGTTCCTGATTTTCCGCTCATCAATAAATCGTTCAACCTCAGCTACAGCGGGGTGGACCTGTGATCCCGTTGCTGAAACGCATCTTTCGCACCGGCATCCTCACCGAACCGCCACCGCCACCGCCACCGGCGGCCGAGGTGCCGCGCGCGGAGATCGAGCGCCTGAACGACGAAGTGCTCGCCATCCTCGGCCGTGCGCTCACCATCCGCGAAGTCGACGCCGGTTCCTGCAACGGCTGCGAACTTGAGATCCACGCGCTCAACAACGCCTATTACAACCTCGAAGGCTGCGGCATCAAGTTCGTCGCCAGCCCGCGCCACGCCGACATGCTGCTGGTCACCGGGCCGGTGACCAAGAACATGGAGAACGCGTTGCGCATCGCCTATGACTGCACGCCCGATCCCAAGCTGGTCGTCGCCGTCGGCGATTGCGGTTGCGGCTGCGGCGAGGCCGGCCGCCTGTTCAACGAGAACTACGCGACCTGCGGCGCGGTGGAGAACGTCATCGCCGTCGACGTGCGCGTGCCCGGCTGTCCGCCAACGCCGACCGCGCTCATGCAGGGCATCCTCGCCGCGGTCAAGCGCCGCTAGACAAAAGTACCGGCTGGCTGGTGCTTACTCGGTCTTGATGAACGTCGCTTCACAAGGCCTGAGTTCCACGCGCGTCGCCTTGCCGAGCGCCGGCGTGAACTTGCCGCGCATGCTATAGGAATACGGTGTGCCGGGCTGGCGGCCGAACGCCATCTCGGGGCTGGCGGTGAGGCCAGTCACGTGAAACTCTGCAGAGCCATTGGCCTCGACGGTGCCGACCATCGTAAGAAACGCGGGCTGCCCGGGCTGCCCCGCCTGCGCCCGGAAAGCACCATCCTTGATGTCGCCGAAAAAGTTGTAGGTATAACCCTTGCCCAGCCTTCCGAACTTCTGGACATCTTCACAGACTACCGAGACTGACCAGTGACCGTCGAAGGCGGACGCCCCAGGAACGGTGGTTGATGGTACGGAAGCGGTCGAGTCCTTGGCGCGCAGAGCCTTCAGCCTGTTCGCGGCGAGGTCGGCATAACTGCCCTGCGGGTACTTCTTGAGGTAGGACTCGAAATCGGCCGGATCGCTGCTTCGCTCGATGCTCGACCAATACGTCTTCTCGATTTCTCCCGGACCCGGATCGATGGTGACGCGAAAGTTGAAACTCTTCTGCAAGGTCTTGGGGCCGTCGACGTAGGGGGTCTGCGTCTGGTTGCTCGCCTGTTCCACTTCCGCACTCGCAACCGTCAGCACGCCATCGAGGCTCAGGTCCCTGCCCTTGAACGCAGTCAGCAGCGCAGCGGTAAACAGCCCATTGCGACCTGCGCCATCCGAAGCGATGTTGCCTGGATCAGTCGCATACACCATTACCGTGCCCTTGGGCGTGGCCCCGGGACTGGCCAGGCCGCGCGTCCTGGCGGAGCGGAACTTGCCGGTGATCGGGTTGTTTCGGCAGGCATCCAGCATCACGATATTGACGCCGCTCTTGCCGTTGTCCATTTCGTCCAGAACCTGATTGACATTGATACCCTGGTAGGGCACGGACGCTTCGCTCTCGATCACGGCGTTGATCGGGATCAGGTAGTTCTGGTTCCTTACCTGGATGCCATGTCCGGCGTAGTAGAACAACGCCGCTTCGCTGCCGCCGATCCTGCTGCCGAATTCGGCGATGGCCTGATTCATGCCTTGAAGGGTCTGGTTCTTCTTCTCGATGACCTCAAAGCCGAAACCGCGCAGGACCCGGGCGATGTCTTCGGCGTCGTTGGGCGGATTCGTCAGTTTCGGCAAGTCGGCCTGCTGGTAGTTGCCGTTGCCGATCACAAGGGCGATTCGGCGTCCCGGCGTACTGGCGGCATGGGCCGTTGCGACGGACAAGAACGCGAATGCGATCGCGCGCAGCACGCGCGCGTATCGGCGGGGCAAAGTGTCGAATGGCATGATTTGGGGGTTCCGGGCCTGTCTCGGAGCGCTATCCTCCGCTTGGCGTTGCCTATCTGTCAATGCCGACCGCTTGGGCCGGGGACGGGCGTCCCCGGGCCAGCGCGCCATGGCGTAGGATATGGGCCGCTGCCTTGCCCAGGGGAGGAGCAACATGCTGCGGATCGGTCTCTTGCTTGCGTTGTCGGTGCTTTGTGCCGGCCCCGCCTTCGCGGACGTCCTGATAACCGAGTCGGAAGCACGCTTGCCGGCCGCCGTGCCGCCGCCGGCGACGAGAGCGATCACCCGCGGCCCGACGATCCGCGTTCTCTCGCCGGATGTCGCGGCCAAGTCGCTGTCGTCGCCGTTCCCGTTGCGCATTGCCTTCGAGCCTCACGGGGGTGCGAAGATCGATCCGTCGCTGGTCAAGCTGACCTACCTGCGCAGTCCGAACGTCGAGCTGGTTGACCGGGTCAAGGCAGGTTTGACCGAGAAAGGTGTCGAACTGCCGTCGGCCGAGGTGCCTCCCGGCGAGCACCAATTGCGCGTGACCGTCATCGACTCGGACGGCCGGCAGTCGAGCCTCGTGTTCAGCCTCAGCGTCGTCAAGTAGATCGTGCGTTGCCCGTGCTGCGTCAGCGAGATCAACGACGAGGCAACCGTCTGTCCGGTCTGTCGTCGCGACATCCAGACGATGAAGTCCCTGCTGGCGAAGATCAAGGAACTGGAAGCAACCGTTCACAAGCAGGAAGCGTTGCTGGCCGGTCACGAGACCGGCATCCAGACCTGCGGGATGCCGACGCAGCCAGTCCAGAGCCAGGTTGCGGAACCGACCGTGTTCGCGTTGTTTGCCTTCTGCCTGTTGCCGCTGTTGCTGCTGCTGGTGGCGCATGGACTGATCATCGTGATTTTCGACCTGAACACGATCTACCTGCGTGTCGTGTCGTTGCTCGTTCCTTTGCCGTTCGCGCTGTATCTGACGGCAAGGGCAAAGCAGCCCGTCGGGTGGCTGGCGACGCTGGCGGCCGTTCTTTCGGTGCTGGCGGTGCTGGGGATGAGTGCGCTGACTGCGGTGGCCGACGGTACGGCGATCCTTCCCGACAGCGCACGCGAATGGCGCGAGTTCGCCGAATATGCGGCAAGCATCGGATTGAGCTATGTGTCCGGCGCAATCATCGGTAGTGCGCTTTGGTCCCGGCAGAACGCCGGGCTGAAGCTGGAGCAGGTGCGCGGGTTGGCACTCAGGATCTCCCAAGCCTTGTCGAGCGGGCGTGCCAGCGCGGAAAAACTGCAGGCTGCGGCAAATGACGTCAAGGAAATTGCCACCCTCCTTGCAGCGAGCGGTACTACCGCGGCTTCCGCCTACATGGGATTGAAGGGCTTAGTCGGAGGTTGATCCACCATGGACAAATGCGGCGTCTTTATCGTTGCGATCATGGCGGCGTTGCTTGCCGGGTGCGCATCCGGCGGACCGACCGCGATGTCACCCGCTCCGACTCAGGCAGCGCCTGCCGAGACGGAAAGAAAGGCTCCCGGACGCGGAATGGCGATCCAGGCTCCCAAGACGACGGAGTATGCAGTTGTCAGGACGTACTTTGCGACGGACCGGAACCTGACGGGAAAGACGAAGCCGGATGAGATGTTTGGTGTCGATCGGTCCGCCATCACCTACGGCACATGTGACGTCAGCATTCCGCACGACCACGCCAAGGGGGAACTCGAGTCGCCGTCGATATGGAAGTTCGAGTTCCACGAAGATCCGGCGAAGCACGTTGTCCTGCTGAACACGACGACCAAATCAAGAGACGAGTACTTCGCCGACCTGGCAGCCAAGGTTCGCGCCGCACCGACGCGGAGTGCGCTTCTGTTCGTGCATGGCTATAACGTCACGTTTGCGGACGCTGCGAGACGGACCGCCCAGATTGCGCACGATGTCGGATTCGAGGGCGTGCCCGTCTTCTACAGCTGGCCATCGCAGGGGACGACGCCGGCGTATACCGTCGACGAACAGAATGTCGAGTGGACTCAGGCCAACCTGAAAGCGTTTCTGGAGGATTTCTTCGTTCGTTCCGACGTGCGCAATGTTTACTTGATCGCCCATAGCATGGGAAATCGGGCGCTGACCCGCGCGGTGGCATCGCTCCTGACCGAGAAACCGCTGCTTCGGAGCCGGCTCACCGAAGTGATCCTGACGGCACCGGATATCGACGCCGATGTCTTCAAGCGGGACATCGCTCCGGCGCTGGTCGCGCTGGGGCGGCCGATCACGTTGTACGCATCGTCCACGGACGAAGCCCTCGCTGCGTCGCGACGCGTGCACGGCAGTCCGCGCGCGGGCGATTCCGGGCAAGGCCTGGTTTTGATTCCCGGCGTGGAGACCATCGACGCAACCGCCGTAGACACCAGCCTCCTGGGGCATTCGTACTTCGCCGAAGCGCAGTCCGTGCTGTCCGACCTGTTTCACCTGATCCACGACAGGCAAAGGGCGGACCAACGATCCTGGCTGCGGCGCATCGATTCCGGTATCCGGCCATATTGGGCGTTCACGAAGTGAGGCCGCGATAGCGCAGCTGACAGCCCCCGCACGGCGTACCACGGGGGCTGACTCTTGGTCACACTCCAGAATGCCTCAATGCGTGGCGAACCCGGCGCGCACGTAGTCGTTGATCGCAGCGGCGCCGAGCGCCGGATTCCAGTTGGCTTTCGATTGCGCGGTCAGCGCGGCGACGAAGCTCGCCATATCGGTCGGTTGGCCGATCGACGTCAGATAGGTTTCGATGGTACGCGTCGGGTCGACGTAGTTGCGGGTGCCGGCCGCGGAGGTCGTGTCGCCTGCCGCCGTCTTGTACTGGTCAAAGCTCGCGGTGGCGTTATTCACCGAGAACCACTGGGATTGACTGCGGGCAGACTGGAACATGTTGCTGCCGAAGCCGGCGTTGCTTGCCAGAGAGTAGAACATCAACGGACCCGTGTAGCTGGTCCAGATGTCGTTGTTGGTGAAGACGATGCCGGTCTGGGTCGGGCCGGTGAGGTATGAAGTGTTACTCTGGGCTGCGCCGTCGCGGAAGGCCACCAGCGGGTTGCCGCTGGTAACGTCATAGATCACGTTGCCCGAGTAGGTGACGTTGCTGGTGTGGCCGGAGGAGTAGATGGCGAAGTTGTTGTTCAGCGTCGTGTCGCCCCAGTGCGCGAAGACGTTGCCGCTCACGCGGCCGCCGTTCCAGTCCTGAACGTCGAGTCCCCAGCCGAGCGTGCGCAGGGTCGGCTGCGTGCGGCCGATGTGCATCATGACGTTGTTGGTGACGTAGATGTCCTGCCAGCGCGGTCCGTTGTTCTGGTCGTCGTTGCCGCCAAGGCTGATGCCGACTTCGCCCTCGACGTAGAGGTTGTTGTCGATCAGCAGACTCCAGGCATTCATGACGTTGATGCCGGATGCGGTATTGGAAGTGAACTTGTTGCCGATGCTCGAGGCACGCAGGAACAGGTTGTTGCGGAACACCGTGTCGCGCGCTTCGGCGAAGTAGGTGTTGTGGTTGAACATCGTCGCCTTGCCTTCGGCCGGGTCGCTGAAGTTCGTGTCGCCCTGCTTGTACCAGCCGTTGTGGTCGAAGATGTTCTCTTCCAGCCAGACCGAAGCGCGGTCAGAATACAAGCCCTGGGCGTGGCCGCTGGTCGAGTAGCTGTTGGTGAACAGGTTGCGGCGGATGATGACGTCGGTGAGCACGGGCGCCGTGGTCAGCGGCGACTGCACGATGCTTTCCGAGAACCAGTCGAACCAGCAGTCCTCGATCAAGAGGCCGCCGGTGACGGTGTTGTTGTAGCCGCCCAGGGCGTCGAAGCCGGCATTGTTGTCGCTGGTGAGGTCGGCATTGGCGAATCCCGCGAAGTCCGGGGAGGTCGGGTTGCGCCGCGAGGCGGTGAATTGGATGCCGACGAGCGCCGAGTAACTGGCTTTGCCGAGGTTGACGCCGTAGCCCTTGACAATGGGCCGGGCAGTGGAGGGGCCGAAGGAACCTAGCACCATGCGTTCCGATGCCGAGCGCCCCGCCTTCATGTTGATCATTGCGGTACGCGTCCACGTGTCGCCGCGCTTGAGCAGGATGTAGTCGGGATAGCCGGCGCGCGCCTGCGCCAGCGCCGCGTCGATGGTAGCGTAGGGCGCGATGGCGCCCGAGGGGTTGTACGGATCGGTCCCGACTTCCGGGCTGGCGGTCGTGTAGGTGTGGGCCGTGGTGTCGTTGCCGCTCGTCGAAACGTAGATCAGCCGCGAGTCGGACGATGGTGTCAGGATCGACCAGCCGCCGGCGTCCTGTTGCGGCAGGGTGAACTTGGCCCGCAGGACGGCCACGTCGCCGTTGAACGAGGAACCACCCCCCGAACTGCCCGAACCGCCGGAACTGCTCGAACTGCCGCCTCCGCCAGAGCCTCCCCCACCGCCGCCGCAAGCCGAGAGGAATACGCAAAGCGCCGTGGCCAGAACACGGATCGACCAGTCCATTCGTGACTCCCTTTGTTTGTCTTGTTGGCGAACGATGATATCGGCCCCATGCTAGCAGTAGGGGAATAGCCGCCCATCTGTCGCCGAAAGGAGTCAGTCTTGCAGGCCGGCGTCAGCCCGGCTGGCCGTCGATGCGGGGTCGGAAGAGGAAGGGCGTGTAGCGCCACAGGTAAAGCAGGAAGGCGAGCGTCCAGCAGCCGGCGGCGACATGGATGCCGGCGAGACTTGGGCCAGGCCCGGCAAGCAGCGTTATTACGCGGGCAATAGCTGCGAGTTGCACGAACAGGTAGGCGAAGGTTTCGATGCGGGTCGGCAGGATCATCCGGCCCGTGTGGCCCAGTGCCGTGCGCGTGATCATGCCGATGATGAGGCCGGCCGTGGCGCCGATCGTGAGCGCATGGACGCCCGCCGAGCGCGGCAGCCAGTCCGCCTGGGCCGCGGCCAGCAGCGCAAGCCCGATGGGGATCCAGAGATGCGAGACATGCAGGATCCAGAGCAGCGGCTGGCGTCGTGTCGCCCACGGATTCCAGCCCAGGCAGCGCAACAGTTGCAGCAGGGTGGCAAGCAGCGCGAGCAGGATCGCGGCTGTCGTTGCCGATGCGAACACCCAGGCGCCGAGCGCCAGCGCCGTCGCAGCGATGGCCGCAATGTCGAGCCAGCGGCGCTGCCACTGCTTCACGCCCTTGAGCGCGCTGGCGGTGAACGACGGAATCACGCGGCCGCCGATCGTGGTTTCCAGCACGATCAGCACGGCGAGCGCCGCGTGCAGCGCCGACAGCGGGTCGATCGCGAGCACGCCGAAGCGGGCGAGATGGAACGCGATGTTGGCGAGCGTGAGCAAAGCGAGGATGATGACGATGACGTAGTTGCGCCGGCTGCCGGCGCGCCACAGCACGCGGGCGAGAAACGCGGCTGCGACGGGCACGAAGGCGACGTCGATCGCTGTGCCTACGACGCCGGCATCGAACGCCATGAACAGCCGCCCGGCGAGCCACAACAGCGCCAGCGCCGCCAGCGTGCCGCCGGTCGGCGTCGGCAGGCCGGTCCAGTTGCGGCCTGCGGTGAACAGGAAGCCGACGACGACAGCCGCCGCGAAGCCGAAGATCATCTCGTGCGCATGCCACCAGACGCCCGCGATCGGCGGCGTCAGCGCGCCGGCGAGAACCGCCACCCAGGCGGGAATGGCGATCGCGGCGAAGATGGCGGCAAGGAGGTAGAAGGGCCGGAAGCCGAGGCGCCAGAGCGCGAAGGACTTGTCCGGCGTGCCTCTGCGCTTTGGTTCCTCGAGAGTCATGAATGCCATGGGCGTGATGTCCGATCAGGATGCATGTTGCGCCGGATGATGCGGCACGGCGCGCCGTAAAAGAATGATCCGGGTCAAGAACGGCATGCCGCACGGCGTACCACGGGGGCTGACTCTGGCGCCAGCCCTTGTGGCGTCAGCGCAGCAGCGCCAGCACGAGCCCCAGCAGTGCGCAGGCGCTGATTACCTTCATGATGTCGATCTTGTACCTCCACAGCGCGACGAAGGCGGCGATCGCGACCAGCACCGGCAGCCACTCGACGGGCGGCGCGAACGGCATCGCCGCCGTGCCTTTCGGCCAGAAGGTGTGCCAGGCGAAAAAAACGGCGAGGTTCATGATGACGCCGACCACGGCGGCCGTGATGGCCGTCAGCGGCGCGGTGAACTTCAGCTCGTTGCGCGTTGCTTCCACCAGCGGACCGCCGGCGATGATGAACATGAAGCTCGGCAGGAAGGTGAAGAAGGTCGCCACTGCGGCACCCGCAATGCCTGCCGTAATCGGGTTGGCGAACACCTGCTTGGCGACGCCACCCATGTAGCCGACCCAGGTGACGATCATGATTAGCGGCCCCGGCGTGGTTTCGCCCAAGGCCAGCCCGTCCATCATCTGCGCGCCGGTGAGCCAGCCGAAGTGCTCCACGGCGCCCTGATACACATAGGGCAGCACGGCGTAGGCGCCGCCGATGGTCAGGAAGGCTGCGGTGGTGAAGAACTCGCCCATGTCCTGGAGCGTTTGCGTGCCTGCCACCATCGCCATTGCAATCGCCCAGATGGCCGCGAAGGCGACCAGCGTGAAGATCAGCTTACCCAGCGAGAAGGCCGCGTGGGCGGGCGGTGGCGTGTGGTCGTCGATGATCGCCGGCCCGTACTGCATCCTGCTTGAGCCGTGGCCGCCGCCGCTCTTGAACTTTTCCGGCGCGAGCTTGCCGCCGATCGCGCCCAGCACGCCGGCGGCGAGCACGATCAAAGGAAAGTCGACGTCGAAGAAGAAGATGCCGACGAAGGCCAGCGCGGCGATGCCGCCGAGCAAACCGTTCCTGATCGCCTTCGAGCCGATGCGCCAGGCGGCGAACAGCACCACGGCGACCACCGCCGGCTTGATGCCGTAGAAGATGCCGGCCACCGCCGGTACGTCGCCGAAGTTGATGTAGGCCCACGCCAGCGCCGAGAGCAGCACGAGGGCCGGCAGGAAGAACAGCACGCCGGCAACGATGGCGCCGCCGAGGCCGTGCATCAGCCAGGCGATGTAGATTGCGAGCTGGATCGCCTCCGGCCCGGGCAGCAGCATGCAATAGTTGAGTGCGTGCAGGAAGCGATGCTCGGAAATCCAGCGCCGCTTCTCCACCAGCTCCTGATGCATCATCGCGATCTGCCCGGCCGGGCCGCCGAAGCTGATGAAGCCGAGCTTGAGCCAGTACGGAAACGCCTTGGCCAGCGCCGGGGTCGGGGGTGGCACAACTGCCGCAGTCGTGATCGCCATGGTGCTCCCTCCTTCCGCCGACCGGCGCGAAAGCGCTCACCACAAGCGCCGTTGCCGATCTGTACCAATTGTTACGCAGCAGGCGATGCCCAGTGTAGCCAAAGCTACAGAGTCGAGACAACCGCGCGCGCACAGTGGTCTCCGCCATCGATCCGATGGAGTCTTGACAGGAGAACATCATGGAAGTGCGCAACTGCAGCGGCGCCGGCCTCGCGGCGCGTCGGTTGTTTCTGGTTCTGGTCGCGGGCCTTGCCTGCATGGGCAGCGTGCCGGCGACGGCTGCCGACGCGGCGCCTAAGCCCAGCCTTTACACGCGGCTCGGAGGCTACGACGCCATCCGCGCTGTCGTGGACGATCTCGCCGTGCGCCTCGCCGCCGATCCGGAACTTGGCCGCTTCTGGGCCAACCGGGGTGCCGACGGCATTTCGCGCGAGAAGCAGCTGCTCGTCAACTTCATCGTCAACCGTGCCGGCGGTCCCCTCTACTACACCGGCCGCGACATGAAGATCTCGCACGTCGGCATGCGCGTCAGCGAACGCGACTGGCAGCTGCTGCTCGTCCACCTCAATGCCACGCTGGCCAAGTTCAAGGTGCCGGCGGCGGAGAAGGCCGATGTGGTGGCGTTCATCGAGAGCACGAAGGCAGACATCGTCGAGAGGTAGCAACGGCGACCGCCGCCGGGCGCCCGTACCCGGCGGTGGACAGGGGCGCTCCTGCCGCGACAGAATGCGCGATCCGGACTGCGCCGACCCTCGCCAACATGAATCGCAATATCCTGCCCTGGCTGCTGCTGCCGTTTGTTCAGGCGTGCATGGTGCTGCCGCGCACGTTCGAGGTGTACGACCCCGATTGCCACGTCGTCGCTCGCCACATGGACCTCGAGACCGTGCAGGTCGCGTCGATCTCCCACTGCAGCAACGACGGCTGTGCCGCGCTCGTAGTCGCCGCCGCGGCGACGGTGGCCGCCAGCGCCATCGTCTCCGGCAGCATCGTCGTCGTCGGCAACGTAGTCTACTGGTTCGAGAAGCAGGGTCGCTGCCGGCGCGAGCCGGTCAGTGCGAGTTGCGCCGGGGCGGGTTGCGTTCCGCCACCCACAAGCCCAGCCGCTGCGAGCGCGCCTTGAACTCGGCAATGCCGTAGTCCTCGCGCTCCTTCGGCGTGAGTTCGCCGTCGTCGCCCTGCCAGCGCGCCATGCCGGAGGCGACCTGCGCGAGACCGACATCGCGATTGTTCGGGCATGCGGGGCCTTCGCAATTCCCCTCGACGACCATCACCTTGCCGATGAGATAGCCGTCGCGATCGATCCGGCTGCCGGATACCGTGACGCGGCGGCTGAACACGAGCGCGGAGAGTTCGGCCTTCGAGCGCATGCCCGCAGGCGTGGCCGCATCCGGCGCCGCGATGCCGGCCAGGCGCACGCGCTGCTGCCGCTGGCCGTCGTCGGTCAGGGTAAAGGTGTCACCGCCGGTCACGATCGTGACGATGCCTGCGCGCGGCTGGGCGCAAGCGCTCGTTGCGCACAGCGCGCAAAGGAACAGCAGCGTCTTGCAGGCGGTGGCCATCGGTTTGGGTATGGTCGAGTCTGTCGCGATAGTGTACCCAAGCCGCGTCGCTGCGCGGGTTTGCCGTTCCTACGGCCGCAACGCCATGCCCTGCCGCAAGCTGTCGATCCTGGCGCGCAACTGCGCGTGGCGTGCTTTCACCTGTTCCTTGACGACTTCGCGCGCCCGCGCCTCGCGGTCTTCGCAGGCGCGGTACTGGTCGCGGTCCGTGGCGGCCTGGATGCAGGCTTCCGCTTGTTGCAGGATGCGGATGCGCTCCATGTGCGAGTACAATTCGACGGCCTTGAATTCGTTGAACAGCTCATTGCGCATGCCGTTCATGCGGCCGCCGTAGTCGCCCGGCCCGCGGGCGTCATCGCCCTGGATCGCATAGGCGGAGAAACTGGAAACCGCAAGCAGCGCGGAAAGCACCTGCAGTCTGTTCATGGCAGCCCCCTCTGAGTTGACGCCTCGCACTCTGGGGCCGACTCGTAAGCGGGCTGTTGCCGACCGTCGCGAAGTTGTAACGGGATGTTCCGCACGGCGTACCACCACGGCTGACTTTCATGGCGGCCAGAAAAACAAACCCCGCCGAAGCGGGGTTCGTGTCCGTGCGCAGCGGAAAGGTCAGACTGCCTGCCTGCGCCGGCGGGCCATCACGCCAACCAGGCCAAGGCCGGCGATCATCATGGCGTAGGTTTCGGGTTCGGGAACTGCGGGGCTGAACAGGGAGTAGCCCAACCCCACGTGGTCGACGTTCGCACTCTGTCCACTCAAGTCTGTGATTGTGAAGCTCCACGTGACCTTGTCGAAAGCGAACGATCCGTTGTTGGGTGGATAGAACAGCGCACAGCTGGCCAGTTGGCCGCTCGTCGAACATCCATTGCCCCCTGTGGGGCCGGCGATGCCGTTGTTGAAGAAAGCTACTGATGCCTGCGTAGCGGTGTCGACAGACGGAAATTGAGCTCCGCCAACAACGAGTTCCATCCACGTCAAGTCAACTGACGCAGGGACGGTGAAGCTCTGGTTGAGCGTAATTGTCGCGTTGATGATGTCGCCAGCCGACACGCTAAATGGGTTGAGCCCGGCGAGGGCCAGGGACCATTGATCGTAATGCGTGTTGTTCCAATCGAGACTGCCGTAGGTGCCGTCGCTGACGGTCCCCGAAAGGTCGAGGTCGTAAGTGGCCGCAAGCGCCTGTCCGCTTCCAGTGGCGAGAACCGCGATGGCCAGCCAGTTCCCCAACCGAGTCCTGCTGTTCATATTTCTCTCCCTTTTGGCGTACCGCAGAAGAATTCTGCCTTAGCGACATTACAAATACACCTATGGCGATTGCGGGAAAATAGTCCGTCTGAGCTAAGCGTTTCCGTATATGCCCAAAGCGCTAGAACATCCCGGCCCAAGGCAATTGCAGAGAGACCTTACGAGCGGTCGCGCCCGCTTGCCCGCCTGACGGCGTTCCACCACGGCTGACTTTGGCCCCCGCGTTGGCGGGCTACGCCTGCCGGCGAAGCGATCCAGGTTTGGGCGCCCAGTGGGCGGCACTCGCCGGGTCGCGGCTACTGGACCGCGACGAGTCGACGGTCCTCGCGGATGAGCGCGGCGAAGTCGCCTGCGGGAACCGGGCGGCTGAACAGGTAGCCCTGCATCTGGTCGCAGCGGTTGCGGCGGAGGAAGTGCAACTGGCCTTCGGTCTCGACGCCTTCGGCGATCACGGTGTGG
>DATJQH010000021.1:0-6361 GCA_035505955.1 Rhodocyclaceae bacterium | reverse complement strand
GCGGAACTTCGCGTCGGTCGAGTAGCGCGTCGCCATGGCCTGCAGGCCGACCATCGATAGCACGCCTACTGAGAAGATCAGGATGGCAATCAGGGCTTCAAGCAGCATGAAGCCGCCCTGTGCACACTTACGCGTTGGGAGCATCATGATGTGTTTTTGCACTTCCTTGGATCGGTTGTATCCGTAACCAGCGGATTGCACAGACGAATCTGGCCGCCGGTTCCGACTTCTACAGTCATCGACTGGCTCGTGACGGAGGAGGTCACGGTCACCGCGGTCAGCGGCCCCGCGTTCACGACACGGCCGAGGCCGTCGAATGTCGCCTTGGTCGAACCGGTCAGCGCGGCCGTCACCGACGATGACGATCCCTCGTTGGCGGTACGAGACTGGACGGGAACGTCGCCGGACGGAGGCTTGGCGGTTACCGACCAGCTGGTGTCCGCATTGACGACGAATTCGACGTTGCAATTGCGCCGAACCGCCTCGGCGCGCGCGAGTTGCAGCCCGTTCTGGATCGACTCGGTCGCCGTCCGCACCTGCGTGTTCTGCAGCCACGCCTTGAATTGGGGCGCGCCGAGCGCCATCAGGACGGCCAAGATCGCGATCGTCACCATGAGCTCGACCAGGGTGAAGCCACGCGAAGGGTCCGCCGGCCGAAGGTTCAGCATGACCCGCTCTTCGACGTGACCCAGCAGGTCGCGGAGGTCACCGACCAGGATCCCGTGCCGGTGGTCGCCTTGACGTTGGCTTGATCGATCGTGTAGCCAAAACCCGACATGGTTCCATTGCCCGTTGCCGTAAACTTGTAAGTGGTGGCATCGGGCGCACCGCAGTTGAACGTAAAGTGCGCAGTGGCCGCCGGACAGCCGGTGAAGCCGGCGTAGGAGTGGGCCGGGTTGTCCGCATAGTACTGTTCGGCCAGGACGCGGGCGCCGGCGAGGCCATTGGTTGCCTCCGCAATCATCCCGCGTTTTGCGTAGTCGTTGTACGCCGGCACGGCAATGGCAGCCAGGATCGAAATAATTGCCACCACAATCATTACTTCGATGAGCGTGAAGCCCGTTTCCCGCATTGAATTGCCCGCCATGATCCCCTCCCGATTTAGCACGATTGACTATTTAAAGGAGGGCGCGGCGGCGCACAAGCGCAAGCCGACCAACGGCATATTTGGGGGTACGAACAGCAGGGAAACGGCTTGCCGGCGCCGACGAACGGCCCCGGACGACCGCTAGAGGACGAACCGCGACAGGTCCTCGTTCACCGCGAGTTCGCCCAGGCGGGCGTCGACGTAAGCGGCGTCGACTTTCACCGCCTGCCCGGAGCGGCGGCCGGCCTCGAAGGAGACTTCTTCGAGCAGCTTCTCGATCACGGTGTAGAGCCGGCGGGCGCCGATGTTCTCGGTCTTCTCGTTCACCTGGAAGGCAATTTCGGCCAGGCGGTGGATGCCGTCGGCCGCGAACTCGATGCCGACATCCTCGGTGGCGAGGAGCGCCTGGTACTGGCGCGTGAGGCAGGCGTCGGTCTGCGTCAGAATGCGCTCGAAATCGTCCACCGAGAGTGAATCGAGCTCGACGCGGATCGGGAAGCGGCCCTGCAGCTCCGGGATCAGGTCGGACGGCTTGGCGAGGTGGAAGGCACCGCTGGCGATGAACAGGATGTGGTCGGTTTTGATCATGCCGTACTTGGTCGACACGGTCGTGCCTTCGACCAGCGGCAGCAGGTCACGCTGCACGCCCTGGCGCGAGACGTCGGCGCCCTGCACCTCGGAACGGCTGGCGATCTTGTCGATTTCGTCCAGGAAGACAATGCCGTTCTGCTCGACGTTCCTGAGCGCCGCCGTCTTCAATTCGTCGTCGTTGATGAGCCGGGCCGCCTCTTCGTCGGCCAGCGCCTTCAATGCGTCATTGATCTTCATCTTGCGCGACTTGCGCCGCGCGCCGCCGAGGTTCTGGAACATGCCCTGGATTTGCTGCGTCAGGTCTTCCATGCCCGGCGGGGCGAAGATTTCCATCGAGGTGCCGGGCGCGGCGACTTCGATCTCGATCTCCTTGTCGTCAAGCTCGCCCTCGCGCAGCTTCTTGCGGAATTTCTGGCGCGTCGCCGAGTCCTCGCTTGGCGTACCGTCATGGCTGACTCTTGCCGCGGGCAGCAGGACGTCGAGGATGCGGTCCTCGGCGGCATCCATGGCGCGGTTGCGCACGCCCTTCATGGCCGCCTCGCGCGCATCCTTGATCGCGGTCTCGGCGAGGTCGCGGACGATCGTGTCGACATCGCGCCCCACGTAGCCGACCTCGGTGAACTTGGTCGCCTCGACCTTGATGAAGGGCGCATTGGCGAGCCGCGCCAGCCGGCGCGCGATCTCGGTCTTGCCGACGCCGGTGGGACCGATCATCAGGATGTTCTTGGGCGTGATCTCCGAGCGCAGCGGCTCGGCCACCTGCGCGCGGCGCCAGCGGTTGCGCAGTGCGATCGCCACCGCACGCTTGGCGCGCGCCTGGCCGACGATGTTCTTATCGAGTTCCGAAACGATCTCGGACGGCGTCATCTGGCTGTTGATGTCGTTCATTCGAGCGATTCGATGACGTGGTTCTGGTTGGTGTAGATGCAGATGTCGCCGGCGATCGCAAGCGATCGTCCGACAATCTCGGCCGGCGTCAGTTCGGTGTTCTCGAGCAGCGCGCGCGCTGCCGCCTGGGCGTAGGGACCGCCGCTGCCGATGGCGACGATGCCCAGTTCCGGCTCCAGCACGTCTCCGTTGCCGGTGATGATGAGCGAGTTCTCGCGGTCGGCCACGGCCAGCATGGCTTCGAGCCGACGCAGCATGCGGTCGGTGCGCCAGTCCTTGGCCAGCTCGACCGCCGAGCGCAGCAGATTGCCCTGGTGCTTGTCGAGCTTGGCCTCGAACCGCTCGAAGAGCGTGAAGGCGTCTGCCGTGCCGCCGGCGAATCCGGCGAGGATTCTGTCGCCGTACAGCCGCCGCACCTTGCGCGCGCTGGCCTTGACGACGACATTGCCGAGCGTCACCTGGCCGTCCCCGCCGAGCGCGACGGCATTGCCGCGGCGCACGGAAAGAATGGTCGTGCCGTGATACTGCTCCATGTGTGCCTCCTGCGAAATCAGGCGCGGCGCGTTTCGATGCGCGCCACGCGGTCGAGGCCGATCACTTCCCAGAGCGCGGTCAGGAGATGGCTGGCCTTGACGAGGCGCACGCGCTTCTGCCTCGCGGCCAGTTCGCTGACGAGGTTCATCAGGTTGGTGGCGGCGACGAAGTCCATGCGCTGCACGCGGCTGACATCGACGACCACCTCATCGGCAGCGTCGGCCTCGGCGCGCACCGCGGCCAGCGCGGCGTCCGCACCGGCCGTGATGACGCCTTCGAGCGCACAGCCCGAATCCTCGCCCTCGGCCTCGTCATCGGGGTCGTCCTTGGGCGCAACGACGGCGGGCCGCTTGGCTGCCGACACGTCGAACGACGGCGGCGACACCTCGAAGGTGATCGCGTAATTCACGGCCGCTTCCTCGAAGGCCTCCTGGTTGGCCATGCGCTGGTGCAGGTCGAGCAGCAGCAGCCAGATCGGCTCCGCCTCGCGCTGGCCGGGTACGACCTTCTTGGCGAGCAGCGCCGCGAGCTTTTCTGCGCCGCTGATCGCGCACTCCTTGCGCGCCTTCTTGAGGAGTTCCAGCACCTGGTTCAGCATGGCGCAGCCCTGCTCGTCGGCGTCGGTGATCCTGGCCACGTCGATGCGTACGGAGGGATTCTTCTCGGCGATGCGTAGCGCCTGCTTCAGGGTGTCCTGCATCTTGGCGTTCAGGGTGCCACTCAGCACGACCGACGTCTTGCCGCCGGTCGGCGTGCGCGGCGCGACCTTGGCCGCCATCTCGGGCGCAACCCAGGCTGGCGGCGATGTCTCGAACTTCGCCGCGAATTCGACTGCGAGATGCTCGTATTCCGGGCGCCGGCCCTGCACCTGATAGAGCTCGAACAGCATGCCCCAGGCGCGCCGAGCGTGGGTGCCAAGGCTGCTGCCATGGATCGCTTCCGCGAGGGCGGCACTGGCCGCTTCCGGCTGCTCGATCGAATAAAGCATCGCCGCCTGCTCGATGGCCTGCGGAATCTCGTGCATCGCTTCGTTGACCTCGATGCGCGGCCGCTTGCGCGGCCGCGTTTCGCCGGTCAACGTGAAGTCGAGGCCGCCCGGCTCGTCATCCAGCCCCGAGGCGGGGGCAGCATCGTTCGGTTGGGCAGGCATCCTGGCGCCCAGGGTTCCGGCGCCGGGTTTCTTGCCGAAAATCGGAAAAGCCACTTTTCAGGCAGACTCGAATGGCAGACAAGGTTCGTAGCATATCATTCCGGACGCTCGCGACCCCTGGCCTAACGTTTCTTGACCTTATCGACCGGCAATGCCAACGCGACCAACGCCACAAGGCAGCACACGATCGCGGCGCCGGCCGCCGCCTGCACGGCGAGCGACAGGCGCAGGCGGGTCATGTCGATAGGCTATCAGGAAACGTGCAGCAGGAGACCCTTGAGGTATTCGCCCTCGGGAAAGGCCAGCGCGACCGGATGGTCGGGCGCGCCTTGCAGGCGCTGGATGATCCTCGCGTCGCGGCCCGCGTCGAGCGCCGCGCCGGCGACGATTTTCTGGAACAGATCCAAGCCCACGCCGCCGGAACAGGAATAGGTCATCAGCAAACCGTTCGGCGCCAGCAGCTTGCAGCCCAGCATGTTGATGTCCTTGTAGGCGCGCGCGGCGCGTTCGGCATGGCTCGCCGAGGGCGCGAACTTGGGCGGGTCGAGCACAATCAGATCGAACGTCTCGCCCGCCGCCTTCAGCTTGCGCAGTTCGTCGAAGACGTTGGCGCAGCGCCACTCTGCGCGCGTGGCATCGAGTTGCGGGTTGAGCGCGAGGTTGGCCGCCGCGCGGTCGAGTGCCGGCTGCGAGCTGTCGATGGAGATTACCGAGGTGGCGCCGCCCGCCAGTGCCTGCAGCGAAAAGCCGCCGGTGTAGCAGAAGCAGTTGAGCACGCGCCTGCCTTGCGAGAGTTCGCGCAGCAAACCCCGGTTGTCGCGCTGGTCGAGGTAGAAGCCGGTCTTGTGGCCCGTGACGATATCCACGGCCATCTTGACGCCGTGCTCCTCGATGACGATCTCTCCCGATGGCGCCTCGCCTCTCAGCCAGCCGACGCGCGGCTCCAGCCCTTCGAGGCCGCGCACTTCGGAATCGGAACGTTCGTAGATGCGCGCGCAGCCGGTCGCAAGTTGCAGCGCATCGGCGATCGCGTCGCGCCACTTCTCGGCGCCTGCGCTCGTGAGTTGCACCACCACCGTGTCGCCGTACTTGTCGGCGATCACGCCGGGCAGGCCATCCGACTCGGCGTGGATCACGCGCAAGCCCTGTTCAAGAGTCAGTCCCGGTGGTACGCCGCGCCGCGCCACGGCGGCGGCGACGCGGCGCTTGAAGAAGGCGTTGTCGATGATCTCGTCGGCATCGAAGCTCCAGACACGGGCACGGATCTGCGACTCGGGACTCCACGCCGCCTTGGCCAGCACCTGCTTGCCGCTGACCACTTCGACGGTGTCGCCCGGCCGCGCGCGGCCGGCCAGCCGCTCGACCGAGCCGGCGAAGATCCACGGATGGCGTTTGAATACCGAGCGTTCCTTGCCGGGCTGCAGGATCAGTTGGGCGCTCATTTCGCCGCCTTCTTCTTCGCCCGCGGATGCGCGGCGTCGTACACCTTGGCCAGATGCTGGAAGTCGAGGTGCGTGTAGATCTGCGTGGTCGAGATGCTGGCGTGGCCCAGCATCTCCTGCACCGCACGCAGGTCGCCCGAGGACTGCAGCACGTGCGAGGCGAATGAATGGCGCAGCATGTGCGGATGCACATGCACGCCGAGGCCGATGCGCCTCGTCCAGACATCGAGCCGCTGCTCGATGCTGCGCGGGCCGATGCGCCGGCCGCGCGCGCCGACGAAGAGCGCGGGTTCGTCATCCACCGCCAACTGGTCGCGCACGCCAAGCCAGGCGCGGATCGCGTCGGCCGCCTTGCCGCCCAGCGGCACGGTGCGCGTCTTGGCGCGCTTGCCGGTCACCGTCACGGTGCCTTCGGCGAGGTCGAGGCCGCCGCTGGTGCCACCACTGATGTCGAGGCTCGCGAGTTCCGACAGGCGCAGGCCCGACGAATAGAACAGCTCGAACATCGCCTTGTCGCGGATCTCCGCGGCGGTTTCGGCCGGCGCGTCGAGCAGCGCCTGCGACTGGTCGATCGACAGCGCCTTGGGCAGGCCCTTGGGCCGCCTGGGCGCCTTGAGGCCGTCGCAGGGATTCACTGCGATGGCGCCGCGCTTCGCCAGCCAGCGGTAG
>DATJQH010000020.1:0-9886 GCA_035505955.1 Rhodocyclaceae bacterium | reverse complement strand
GCACGCGTGGCGTGCAGCGCGTCTTCGACGCGGGCCTTCTTTTCCTTCATCTCGACTTCGGTGGCGGCACCGACCTTGATCAGCGCCACACCGCCGGCCAGCTTGGCCACGCGCTCCTGGAGCTTTTCCTTGTCGTAGTCGCTGGTCGCTTCCTCGATCTGGACGCGGATCTGGGCGACGCGCGCCTTGATCGTGTCTTCCTTGCCGTTGCCGTCGATCAGGGTCGTGTTTTCCTTGGCGACTTCGACGCGCTTGGCCTGGCCGAGATCCTTCAGCGTGGCCTTCTCCAGCGTCAGGCCGACTTCCTCGGCGATCACGGTGCCGCCGGTCAGGATGGCGATGTCTTCCAGCATGGCCTTGCGGCGATCGCCGAAGCCCGGCGCCTTGACGGCGACGGTCTTGAGGATGCCGCGGATGTTGTTCACCACCAGGGTGGCCAGGGCTTCGCCCTCGACGTCCTCGGCGATGATCAGCAGCGGCCGGCCGGCCTTGGCCACTTGCTCCAGCACCGGCAGCAGGTCACGGATGTTGGAGACCTTCTTGTCGTGCAGCAGGATGAAGGGGTTTTCCAGGACGGCGATCTGCTTGTCCGGATTGTTGATGAAGTAAGGCGACAGGTAGCCGCGGTCGAACTGCATGCCCTCGACGACTTCCAGTTCGTTGTTGAGCGACTTGCCGTCTTCGACCGTAATCACGCCTTCCTTGCCGACCTTGTCCATCGCGTCGGCAATGATCTTGCCGATGTCTTCGTCCGCATTGGCGGAGATGGCGCCGACCTGGGCGATTTCCTTCGAGGTCGTGCAGGGCTTGGAAATCTTCTTCAGCTCATCGACGATGGCGACCACGGCCTTGTCGATGCCGCGCTTGAGGTCCATCGGATTCATGCCGGCGGTGACGTATTTCATGCCCTCGCGGACGATGGACTGGGCCAGCACGGTAGCGGTCGTGGTGCCGTCGCCGGCGACGTCCGAGGTCTTGGAAGCGACTTCCTTGACCATCTGGGCGCCCATGTTCTCGAACTTGTCCTTCAGTTCGATTTCCTTGGCGACGGAAACGCCGTCCTTGGTGACGGTCGGGGCGCCGAACGAGCGCTCCAGAACCACGTTGCGGCCCTTGGGGCCGAGGGTGACCTTGACCGCATCGGCCAGGACATTGACGCCGCGAACCATGCGCTGACGCACGGAATCGCCAAATTGGACTTCTTTAGCAGGCATTGTCTATCTCTCCAGTAAGTTCGCTTAATCAGGCCTCAATGACGCCCATGATGTCTTCTTCGCGCATGACGAGCAGTTCCTCGCCCTCGACCTTGACGGCCTGGCCGGAATACTTGCCGAACAGCACGCGATCGCCCTTCTTGAGGGCCATGGGACGGACCTTGCCGTCGTCCATGATCTTGCCGGTGCCCACGGCAACCACCTCGCCTTGATCGGGCTTCTCTCCGGCGGTGTCGGGAATGACGATGCCGCTCGCGGTGGTCCGCTCGGCTTCGACGCGCTTGACGATCACGCGATCATGCAAAGGACGAATTTTCATAGAGTTGCTCCTTATTGTTGACTGGTACAGAGGATCCAGACGGGCCGCCGCGCGTCCAACGGGCGACGACCTGTGTTAGCACTCCCGAAAGAGGAGTGCTAATCATAGGGGCTTATGGTCGGGAATTCAAGGGCGTCTGCGCTATCGAAGGTAACGGAACTCAACCCCTCTGCAGCTAGCGCGACACACTTCGGTTACGCAAGGGAGCACGTCCGGTTCGTCGTGTCCGTACCCGAATGTGCGGATTTGGGTAGTGGGGACTCCCATGGCCTTCAATGCTGCCGCCACGACTCTGGCGCGATTATCGGCCACGGCAACCTCGTAGGAACTGCTTCCCTGCTCTGAGGCGTACCCGACCAACGTGACCGACAAGGCAGGATCTCGCTTCAGCTTGTCGGCGTGAAGCGCCACTGTGCGAAGGGCACCTTCAGTGCGGTCAGCCACGACGCGTGAAGCAAGCAGGTCAGCCCGATGCGGAGCCAAATGGAAGGCACTCTGACGGGACGGACGGCGCGCGAAACACCGGGCGCGGAGAAGGGAATCCGCGCCGGTGTCAAACGACTACTTCAGAGCACCCGCCTTGTGCGCGAAGTCGACACGCCGGTTCTGCGACCAGCATTTCTCATCGTGGCACAGCGCACGTGGGCGCTCTTTGCCGTAGCTCACTGCCTCGATCTGCGCTTCGGGTATACCGAGGAGGACTAACGCGCGGCGAACGGCTTCGGCTCTCTTTTGGCCCAACGCCAGGTTGTATTCCCTGCTGCCACGCTCGTCGGCATTGCCTTCCAGACGGATTGCCAGCTTCGGCTCACTCTTCAGAAGCTCGTAATCCTCCTTGAGCAGAGACTGATACTCTGCCTTCACGGTGTAGTCATCGTAGTCGAAGTAGACGCTCTTGGCGGCCAGCGCATTCAGGATTCGCTCGAAACGGACCGCCTCCGTTTCGGGCGGCGCGACTGGTACCGGTGTAGCGGGCGCAGGACTAGCGGCCGGCGCAGGGGCTGCAGGTGCCTTTTCGGGCGTAGAGGAGCACGCTGACAGCGTGGCCACGACAGCTGCCAGAACCAGAGTACGATGCATATTGGATTCCTCCCTGAACAATACAATGGTACCAATATAATTTGGTATAAATGTAATTGCAATGGTCGGAGTGATGATTTGTTGCAAATTCCTTGGAGAGGGCATTGACCGATCGCAGTCGAAATCCGCAGGCCACTGAGGCCCTGAAGAAGTTCCGGGTGATCTACGGCTGCGTCAGACAGCATTTCCGCGACGTTGAACAGAAATGTGGCGTGTCAGGCTCTCAACTTTGGATCCTGCAGGAGGTTGCTGCGGCGCCAGGCATCGGAGTCTCCGATCTTGCTGAGCAACTTTCTGTCCATCAGTCCACTTGCAGCCAGCTAGTTGAGAAGCTGGTCGCCAAGGGGTTGGTTGTCAAGGAGCGCAGCAAGGCGGATCAACGTCGTGTTGGCCTGACATTGTCGTCGAAGGCCGCCAAGCTGCTCAGGGCCGCCCCTGGCCCGGCCGAAGGCGTGTTTCCGGATGCCCTGAAGGCTCTGGGCAAACGGGAACTGCGAGAACTCAACGCGTCTCTTTCCAACATCATCGAGCAGTTGCGTGTGCGAGACGAGCGGTTTGCGGAACGGCCGTTGGCCGATCTATAGCGGCCCAGGCTGCGGCCTGTAGCGTCGCCTCAGCGGCCGATCGTCAGGACCGCCGCGCCCTGCAACCGCCCCGACCGCAGGCGCGCGAGGGCGAGGTTGGCCTGGTCCAGCGGGAAGGCGGTAACCGCGCTGCGGATCGGGACTTTCGACGCCAGCGCGAGAAACTCGATCCCGTCCTGCCGCGTCAGGTTGGCGACTGACCGGATGACCCGTTCACCCCACAAGTCCGCGTACGGGAAGGCCGGGATATCGCTCATGTGGATACCCGCGCACACCACGGTACCGCCCTTCCGCACGTGGCGCAATGCGAGCGGAACCAGCGCGCCGGCCGGCGCGAAGATCAAGGCCGCGTCGAGCAGCGTGGGCGGCTGCGCGTCGGTAGCGCCGGCCCATTCGGCGCCGAGACTCCGCGCGAATTCCTGGCTTTCGATATCCCCGGGGCGGGTGAAGGCGTAGAAGCGGCGCTGCTGCCATTTCAGCACCTGAGCGACGATGTGAGCGGCCGCTCCGAACCCGTACAGGCCCAGGGCCTGCGCATCGCCCGCCAGCCGCAGCGCCCGGTAACCGATCAGCCCGGCGCAAAGCAGCGGAGCGAGCGCGGGCGCCTCCGGCTGCTCGTCCAAGGGGAAGCAGTAGCGCGCATCGGCAACCGCATACTCTGCGTAGCCGCCGTTGATCTGGTAGCCGGTAAAGCGCGCCGAGTCGCACAGGTTCTCCTGACCCGACAGACAGGCGCGACACTGCCCGCAGGTCCAGCCGAGCCAGGGCACGCCGACCCGCTGTCCTGGCGTGAAGCCGGCAACGCCCTCGCCCGCTGCGCTCACCCGTCCGACGATCTCGTGCCCGGGAATCATCGGCAGGACCGGATCCGGCAATTCACCGTCGACGAGGTGCAGGTCGGTGCGGCAGACCCCGCACGCCTCGACGCGCAACTGGACCTGCCCGGAGCCGGGCACCGGCACGGGCAACTCCTCCGGCACCAGCGATTCGCCGGGGCGGCGAAGCACCATTGCTTTCATTCTGTCGTGCCTGCGGCTCATGCGGGAAGGATAGCGGCTCCGCTGCCGCAACGCCAAGAAGAAAGGGCCGGCCGGATTGCTCCGGCCGGCCCTTTCGGGCGTCAGGTCCGACTCAGCTTACGGCTTCTTGGCCCAGGCGACGCAGGAGCCGTTCGGGGAAATCTCCGTATCGTTCGGGAAGACCTTGCAGCCACCACGATCGGCCGGGCTCTTGCCGGGCACGAACTGCGCGCAGGTCGAGCAGTGCTTGGCCGGGTCCTTGCCGGGCTCTTCATACTTCATCGCCGCGCGAATGGCGTCGTTCTTGGCGGCCAGCGCGGTCAGCGGGATCATGGCCACGGCCACGCCACCGATTTTCAGGAAGTTGCGACGGGTTTGATTGGTACTCACGTTGTGATGCCTCCATTAAGGTTGATGTGCGCCCTGCAAGCAGGACTCAATGCTTCGCGTCGCAAGGAACCACCCCCCTTGCCCGTAGCGACCCCGCGATTCTATGTCAAACAGCATCGCGTGCAAAAGCTGCAACGCGGCAGCGGCAGCGCCGGTTGACGCCCCGGGAACCACCACGGCTTGCCCGGGCAAGCCGGTAGAATCGCCCGATGCGTCGTTTCTGCCTGCTGCTGCTCCTTGTCGCCGCCCTGCCGACCGCCGCCCGCGCCGACTACCTGCCGGCGTCGGTGGGCAAGGCGCTGTATGCCGCCGGCATTCCTGCCGCGGCCGTCGGCATTGTCGTGCAGGATGCCGACGCGACGCGGCCGCGTTTGGCCGTGAATGCCGACCAGGCGATGAACCCGGCGTCGACGATGAAGCTCGTCACGACGTTTGCCGCACTGGAACTCCTCGGCCCCGCCTACACCTGGAAGACGACGGCCTGGAGCGCGGCGCCGCTCGACAACGGCGTGCTTGCCGGCGACTTGTACCTGCGCGGAAGCGCCGACCCCAAGCTCACGTTCGAGCAGTTCTGGCTGCTGCTAAGGCAGTTGCGCGCCCGCGGCGTGCGCGAGATCTCCGGCGACCTGGTACTGGACCGCAGCCTGCTCGCCCCGCCCGCGCCCGACGCACCGGCCTTCGACGAAAAGCCGTTGCGGCCCTACAACGTGGGGCCCGATGCGCTGCTGTTGAACTTCAAGACAGTGCGGCTGATGCTGGCACCCGACACGACCGCGCACTCGGTGCGCGCGATGGCCGAGCCCGAGCCGCCCAACCTGGAAATCGTCAACCTGATGAAGCTGGGCAACAACGGCTGTCCTGAGGGCTGGCGCGAGAACCTCGGCGCAGAGTTGGGCCGCAACGGCACACGCTGGCGCCTCACGCTCTCGGGCACCTACTCCACCAGCTGCGGCGAGAAGATCTGGAACATCGGCGTCATGCCGCACAGCGACTACGTGCGCGGCGTCTTCGGCCAGCTCTGGACCGAGCTTGGCGGCACCTTGCGCGGCGGCGTGCGCGATGCCACGGTGCCCGCGGAGGCGCGGCTCCTGGCGACCATCGAATCGCCGGCGCTGGCCGAGATCGTGCGCGACATCAACAAGTATTCGAACAACGTCATGGCGCGCCAGCTCTTCCTGACCATCGGCGCCGAAGGCCTCGCCGAGCGCGGCCAGCGACCGGCGCGCGCCGAGGACGCGGATGCCGTGGTGCGCGCCTGGCTCGACAGCCGCAACCTGCGCTTTCCGGAACTCGTGCTCGACAACGGTTCTGGCCTGTCGCGACGCGAACGCATCTCGGCCGGCAACCTCGCCCGGCTCCTCGCTGCAATCTGGAAGAGCCCGGTGATGCCGGAGCTCGTCGCCTCGCTGCCGCTGGCGGCGGTGGACGGCACCATGAAAAAGCGGCTCAATGGCAACGGCATCGCGGGCCAGGCGCACATCAAGACCGGCACGCTGGAAGGCGTCAAGACCATCGCCGGTTACGTGCTGGACAAGAATGGCCGCCAGCAGATCGTCGTCTTCCTGGTTAACCACGCCAACGCCCAGGCCGCGCAGGCCGCGCAGGACGCCCTGCTGACCTGGGTTTACGAGGCCGGCGGATGAAGGCGGTATCGGCGATCGATGCCGACATCACCGGCCAGATCACGCGGCTGGTTTACCGCAATTCTCTGACCTCCAACGGCTTGAATGCCCTCGGCAGCGCGCTGGTGGCGGCGGCGGCCGTGGTCGACGCCAGGCACCCATGGCAAACGGTTGCCGCCTGGCTGGGCGCCGTCGTGCTGGTCACCATCGCTGCCTATGCCAACGCCATCATCGCGCTGCGCGAGCCGGTCGGGCCGGATTGGCATCGTCGCTGGTGGATCCACCTCGTCATGGGCACAGTGGCGCTGGCCCTCGGCTGGACTGCGGCGATCGTCCTGTTCCTGCCCGGCGCCAGCACGGAATTCCGAATGTTCATGCTGACGGTTCTGGCCGGCGTCATCGCCACGACGATTCCCGTGACGGCGGGCAACTCGACATTGATCCGGACTTTCGTCGGCGTGCTCGCCCTGCCCCTGCTGCCGGTGCTGGTCGCAGGCGAAAGCCTCTGGGACTACCTTATGCTCGTCGGCGTGCTGCTGTTCCTGACGGCGGTCCTGCTGAGCGCGCATCGATACGGCGACTCGCTGGTCGCCTCGATGCGTCTCAGCATCGAGCGCCAGGAACTGCTCACCGTCGCCGAAGGCGCGCGCGCGGATGCCGAGCGGGCCAGCAAGGCCAAGAGCGAATTCCTGGCCAACATGAGCCACGAGATCCGCACGCCTGTTGCCGCCATCATCGGCTTCTCGGAACTGGCGCTGGCCAGCCGCGACGCAAACGTGGTGAGTTCGCGCCTGACGGTGATCCGGCGCGCAGCACACTCGCTCCTGCAGGTGCTGAACGGCGTGCTCGACCTCTCCAAGATCGAGGCCGAGCGCATGACAATAGAATGTACTCCGTTCCGGCTCGCCGACGTGCTCGACACCGTCGAGGCCATCTTCGACCAGGCCGCGGCCCAGAAGAAGCTGGAATTCTCGACTCTGCGCTCACCGGCGCTGCCCATCTGTGTCGAAGGCGATCCGCTGCGGCTCAACCAGGTGCTGACCAACCTGCTCGCCAATGCCGTGAAGTTCACCGACTCCGGTTCGATTCGCCTGCAGGTCGACCGGCTGCCGGCACGGCCGGACGACCGCCGCGCCTTCGTCGAGTTCAGCGTCGTCGATACCGGCATCGGCGTCCCCGAGTCGCAGCGCGAGCGCATCTTCGACGCCTTCGCACAGGCCGACGCCTCGGCCACGCGGCGCTTCAGCGGCACGGGCCTGGGCCTGACGATCGCGCGCAGCCTGGTCGCGCTGATGGGTGGCAGCGGGCCCGACCTGGCACCGGATACCGGCAGCGGCAGCCGCTTTTCGTTCGTGCTGCCCTTTCGGCAACTGCCTGCGGACGCGGTCCTTCCGGCCACGCGGGAGCTTGCATCCGCGCCTGCGGCGAACGGCAAGGGCCGGCACGTGCTGGTGGTCGAGGATGTCGAGGACAACCGCGTCATGCTTTGCGCCCACCTCGCGCAGGCAGGCTACCAGGTCAGCCTGTGCCGCAACGGCGCCGAAGCCCTGCACTGCTGCGCGAGCGAAGCGTTCGATGCCGTGATCATGGACGTGCAGATGCCGGTGATGGATGGCCTCGAAGCGACGCGGCGCATGCGCGAGCGTGAGCGCGCGTTCAACCTGCCGCGCGTTCCGGTCATTGCACTGACGGCCGACATCCGCGACGAAAGCCGGATCGAATGCCGCGACGCGGGCGCCGACGGCCACCTCGTCAAGCCGGTGCGCATCGCGCACCTGCTGGAGATGCTGGAGCGCCTGACCCCCGCCGCGGCGGCAGCGTAAAGTCAGCCCCCGTGGTACGCCGTGCCGGGCCTAGTCCGGCAGCGTGAAGCGAGAGACGAAGCGCCAGATCTCCGTGCTGGCATCGACGACATGCGTGCCCGGGCCGATCAGGCCCTCGCGCACCGGACGGCTGCCCGCCCAGCCGTGTCCTGCACCGGTAAGCTTCCAGTGCGCGACCTCAGTGCCGTCGCGGCAATGGCCGTAGACCAGCAAGCGCGCCGTGTGGCCATCGAGTGTCCTCGACTCGCGTTCGAGCAGCAACGGATCGCAGCCATCCCGCCGCGCCCAGGCGGCAAGTGCGTCGGCAACGGGAACATGTTGCTCGCGATGGCCGGTGAGCGGAAACGGCGGTCCCAGGCCGCCGGCATAGAGTGCGCGGGGATCGTCCACGCTGTGGATATGGAGCACGGGCACCGCGCGAGCCGCGCTCATGCCCGGCATGTAGGCACCCGCCATCGACGCCACCGCAGCAATGCGCTCCGGCAATTCCGCGCCGAGCCGAAGCGCCATCATGCCGCCGTTCGAGTGGCCCGCGGCATAGATGCGCCGCGCGTCGATGTTCGCTCGCCGTCCGAGATCGTCGAGCATGGCGGCGACGAAGTGCACGTCATTGATCCCGTGCTGCATGGCATAGCCGCAGCACGTACCGGCATTCCAGGTCAGCAGGCTGTCGCGCAGACCGCCGCTGCCGTTCGGATAGACAGCGATGTAGCCATCGCGGTCGGCGGCGGCATCGAGTTCCGCGTCGTGCCTGAACTGCCGCGCGTTGCCGCCACCTCCGTGCAGCATGATCATGACCGGCAGAGCTTGAGCCGCGCCCTGCCGCGGCACGTGGACGAAATAACTCCGCCCGCGTCCATCGACGGCCAGTTCAAAACGGTAGTCACCCGGCGCAAGCGTGCCAGCCCAGGCAGGCAACACGCCCAGGCACGCCAGCACCACCGCGATGGCGAACTTCACTATCAGGGCAGCGGCACCGGGCGCTTGTCGGACAAGGCCGTCCAGCCGCGGATCATCCGGTAGAGCACCCAGAAGCCGACCGCGGCAACCATCAGCCACGCGACAGGAATGCCGATGATGGTAAGCGCCAGCACCAGCGCACCCAGTGCCCACGCGGCCGCGTACCAGAACGTGCGCAACTGCCAGCGCCAGTGCGACTCGAGCCAGCTGCCGCGCACGTTGCCGCGCGTCACGTAGTTGATGATGATGGCGATGATCGACGGCCAGCCGAACAGGAAGCTGCCGACGATCGTCGTCGCGCCGAGCAGTCCGCCCGCCGCGGAAAGCGAGTGCAGCGCGTACATCACGTGGCACCATGCCTTCGAGCCTTCCAGGTCGGCAGTCGCGCCGACAGGTTCGCCGTTCTGTTCGTAGTCCGCCATTCGAGCCTCCCTAGAATCCAAGCTGCTGCCAAAGCGCGTCGACGCGCCGCTTCACGTCCTCGTCCATGACGATGGGCCGACCCCACTCGCGGCTCGTTTCGCCCGGCCACTTGTTCGTGGCATCGATGCCCATCTTGCTGCCGAGCCCCGCGACCGGCGACGCGAAGTCCAGATAATCTATGGGCGTATTCTCGGCAATCAAGGTGTCGCGCGCCGCATCGACGCGCGTGGTCAGCGCCCACACCACGTCCTTCCACTCGCGGATGTCCACATCGTCGTCCACCACGATGATGAACTTGGTGTACATGAACTGGCGCAGGAAACTCCAGATGCCGAACATCACGCGCTTCGCATGGCCCGGGTACTGCTTCTTCATGCTCACGACCGCGAGGCGGTAGGAACAGCCCTCCGGCGGCAGGTAGAAATCGGTGATCTCCGGAAACTGCTTCTGCA
>DATJQH010000019.1:0-45992 GCA_035505955.1 Rhodocyclaceae bacterium | reverse complement strand
CGATGCCATCTTCATCGACGAGTTGCGGGCGGCGGACTGGTACGACAAGACATCACAGGCGTTCGCGGTCTTCCTGCCTGTGAAGAGCGTTGGGGTCATGGGCGACGGTCGCACGTACGAGTTTGTCGTCGCCTTGCGTGCGGTCGAGACGCAGGACTTCATGACTGCCCGCTGGGCGCAACTTCCCTACGAACTGCTGGGCAAGGTCTCGAACCGTATCATCAACGAAGTGCGCGGCATCAACCGAGTGGTCTTCGACATCTCAGGCAAGCCGCCGGCCACGATCGAGTGGGAGTGAGTCCCACCCGAAAGTCAGCCGTCGTGGTGCGCCGTGCTGCGGCAGTTGCGCGGCTACCTGCCTTCGTTGGCGCTGTGAATGATCCAGGTCAGGTAGAACTGGCTTGATCCACCCCAGCCACCCTGCTGGGAGAATATCAGGCGGCCTTGCCCGTTGTAAATTGCTTCCCAACGGACCCGGTCGCTGCCGTGATAGAAGGGAATCCAGGCTTTCCCGGTTGCATAGGCGCCTTGGTAGGTCGGATAGCCGATCTGGTTGAACACATCCTCGCGCAGCATACCGATCTTCAGCTTGGCGAATTTGCTGCCGGCGGCCGGAACGCCGGTAATTTCCCCCTCCCAGTCGTTGACGCCCTTAACCAGCGTGCCCTGTCCGGCCTCGACCTTGGCCGAGTTGGTCACGGGCTTGTTCTTGGACAGATCATAGGTCCCTGAAGCCGATGCTGCCTGCGCCACCGGTGCCGCCGCAGCGGCCGGGGCCGCCGCAGATGCGGGCACGCAATCCTCCATCTGGACGTTCTTCTGCGCAGGCTTCCCGCTCTTGTCCTTCTTCTTGTTGGCGGTTGTCTTTGCGGGCTCGTCCTTGCACACCGGTTTCTGTTGTGCCGCGGGCGCTGGCGCCGGCTGGGCGGCCGGCTGGGCGGCCGGCTGGTCCGCCGGTTTCGCGGCCGGTTCCGCTTGAGAAGTGGTTTCGGTCGGTTTTGCTTCGTTGGACTTGCACCCAGTCAGGGCCAGGCCGGCAGCCAGAGAAATGAGTGCGAAGAGTCTGGTCATGCGTAGTGAGGAATCCATGGTGAGTATTGGCGTCCGCCGATGGTTGTTGAGAGTCACCAATGCTACGGGCTTCTGAAATTTGCCGCCAGATGCGAATGGCTTCGCGGCCCCATTATTTTTGACCCAGAGCATCACCCGAGGTTAGCGGTTTCTGTTATCGTTTTCGGCTAATCCACATAGTCGGAGGGTGTTTCGTATGGCCAAGCAGTACGTGTATTCCTTCGAGGAAGGCGATGGCAAGAACAAGATGCTTCTGGGCGGCAAAGGGGCCAATCTTTGCGAAATGACGCAGATCGGCCTCAATGTTCCGCCGGGCTTCACGGTGACGACGGAATGCTGTCTCGCCTATCTGGAGAAGAACCAGCTCCCCGACGGCGTTTGGGACACGATCAAGAAGTACATGGCGGACCTGGAGAAGAAGACCGGCAAGGGCTTCGGCTCCGGTGACAATCCGCTCCTGGTTTCGGTGCGTTCGGGTTCGTCGATGTCGATGCCGGGCATGATGGACACTGTTCTCAACCTGGGCCTCAATGAGACATCGCTCCAAGGCCTGATCAAGCAAACCAAGAACGAGCGTTTTGCCTGGGACGCCTATCGCCGCTTCATCCAGCTTTTCGGCAAGATCGCATTGAACGTTGCCGACGAGCACTTCGACGAGAAGATGAACGAAATCAAGGCCAAGTACCAGGCCAAGCAGGACGTCGACCTCAAGGCCGAGCACCTCAAGGAACTGACCGCCGAATTCCTCGCCGTCTATCAGCGCCACACCGGCAAGCCGTTCCCGCAGGATCCCTACGAGCAGCTCGAAATCGCCACCAAGGCCGTGTTCCGCTCCTGGAACGGCAAGCGCGCCATCGACTACCGCAAGCAGTTCAAGATCACGCCGGCCATGGCTAGCGGCACGGCCGTCAATATCTGCACCATGGTGTTTGGCAACATGGGCAACGATTCCGGCACGGGTGTCGGTTTCACGCGCAACCCCGGCACCGGCGAGAACCTGATCTACGGCGAGTATCTGGTCAATGCGCAGGGTGAGGACGTCGTGGCCGGCATTCGCACGCCGAAGCCGATCGCCGAGATGGCGCAGGAAATGCCCGACATTTACACCCAGCTGATGGAGTTGCACAACCGGCTGGAGACGCACTACAAGGAAGTCCAGGACTTCGAATTCACCATCGAGAAGGGCAAGCTCTACTGCCTCCAGACGCGCAACGGCAAGATGAACGCACTGGCGATGGTGCGCACCTCGGTCGAGATGGCGAACGACGGCATCATCAGCCGCGAGCGCGCCGTGCTGCGCGTCGAACCAGCGATCCTCGAACAGCTGCTGGTACCGCAGCTGGCGCCGAACTTCAAGGCAAAGTCGCTGGCGCAAGGCCTGCCGGCTTCGCCTGGCGCCGCGTCCGGCAAGATCGTGTTCGACGCGGATACCGCCGAAGCGCGTGGCCGCACCGGCGAAAAGATCATCCTGGTGCGCGAGGAGACCAAGCCCGAGGACATTCACGGCTTCTTCCAGGCACAGGGCATCCTGACCAGCCGCGGCGGCAAGACCTCGCATGCGGCAGTCGTCGCCCGCGGCATGGGCAAGCCCTGCGTGTCGGGTTGCGAAGCTATCCACATCGACGACGTGCAGCGCAAGGCGCACATCGGCGAGACGGTGCTGCATGAGGGCGATGTCGTCACCATCGATGGCGGCACCGGCCATGTCTATGCCGGCGAACTGCCGACGGTGGAACCTGAGTTTTCGCAGGAACTGGTGACACTGCTGACCTGGGCCGACGAATTCGCCAAGATCGAAGTGCGCGCCAATGCCGACACGCCCAATGACGCTGCCCGTGCCCGTGAATTCGGCGCCAAGGGTATCGGCCTGTGTCGTACCGAGCGCATGTTCAACAGCACCGACCGCCTGCCGATCGTGCAGGAGATGATCCTTGCAGACACCGTGGAAGAGCGCCAGGCTGCGCTCGACCGCCTGCTGCCGATCCAGCGCAACGACTTCAAGGGCATGTTCAAGGCGATGAGGGGGCTGCCGGTCACGGTGCGCCTGCTCGACCCGCCGATGCACGAGTTCCTGCCGACAGCGGCGCAACTCGAGCTCGAGATCACGCACCTGCGTCATCTGCGCGACACCATCAAGGGCCTCGAAGAGCTGCCGGAAACGCTCAAGCTGCTGAATCCGTCGCTCCACGCCAAATATGCCGACGGCCTGGCGCCGCTCACCGACGCGCTCGAGACCTTCAAGGAAGATCACCTCGATGAGGACGTGATCCTGCTGAAGGAAAAGACGCTGCGCAAGGTGCGCTCGCTGCAGGAAGTTAACCCGATGCTCGGCCATCGCGGCGTGCGTCTGGGTATCACCTTCCCCGAGATCTATTCGATGCAGATCCAGGCCGTGCTCGAAGCGGCCGCCCAATGCGCGAAGGAAGGCATCGAGGTGCATCCCGAGATCATGGTGCCACAAGTGGCCACCGTCGAGGAACTCAAGCGCATCCACAGCTACGTACTGCGCATCCACAAGATCGTCCAGCTGACGCACGGCATCGAAGTGCAATACAAGTTCGGCTCGATGCTGGAAGTCGTGCGTGCCTGCATGCGCGCCGGCCGCATGGCCGAGGATGCCGAGTTCTTCTCGTTCGGCACCAACGACCTGACGCAGGCGACGTTCTCGTTCTCGCGTGAAGACGCCGAGAACAAGTTCCTGCCGGCGTACAACGAAGCGGGCATCCTCGAGGACAACCCCTTTGAAGTGCTCGACATCAAGGGCGTCGGTGAGGTCATGAAGATCGCCGTGGAGCGCGGCCGTGAAAACCGTCCCGACCTCAAGATCGGCATCTGCGGCGAGCATGGCGGGCATCCGGCCTCGATCGAGTTTTGCCACCAGATTGGCCTGACCTACGTTTCCTGTTCCGGGCCCCGGGTGCCGATTGCCCGGCTCGCGGCGGCACAGGCGCAGTTGAAGCAGCAGCCAAGCTAGAGGATAATGCGCCGAGGGAGGGCACCATGGGAATCATCGAACGGCTCCGTAACGCTCTTGGATTGAAGGACGAGGAACCAGAAGAGCGCCTGCCTGCGC
This sequence comes from Rhodocyclaceae bacterium, assembly GCA_035505955.1. Lineage (GTDB taxonomy): Bacteria > Pseudomonadota > Gammaproteobacteria > Burkholderiales > Rhodocyclaceae > Fen-999. The sequence goes on along the minus strand of DATJQH010000019.1, from coordinate 41,848 downwards.
TCGCGCCGGTCATCCCCATCGAGCGCCGCACGCGAAAGCGCATCGATGCCCGACGCGGCACCAGTGCTCTCATCATCGACGACTCGAAGACCATTGTCGTAGCCTTGAGCCGCATGCTGCAGCCCAGCGGCTTTCTGATCAGCGAGGCCTACGATGGTGAGACTGGTGTTGCCATGGCGCGCGCCTACCGTCCCGACCTGATCTTCATCGACATCGTCATGCCCGGGATGAACGGGTTTGCCGCTTTGCGCGCCCTGCGGCGCGATCCGGACACGCAGAACATTCCCGTGATCATGATGAGCGGTAACGAGCATGCGACCGAGCAGTTCTTCGGCAGTCGCATTCCTGCTGACGACTTCATGAAGAAACCGTTTTCGCGGCTTGAAGTCTTCGCGCGCATCGAAGGACTCCTGGACGAGCGCTTCGTGCCCCAACGCCGCGTCGCGTCGGGCGGAATACACCACCAGTAGGAGGTGGTCCCGCAGTTGAGTTCGACCGACGACGCGGGATTCATGCTTCAGGCGCTGGCTCTGGCGCGTGAAGCGGGGGCGGCGGGCGAAGTACCCGTCGGCGCTATCGTGGTGATCGACGGCGAGGTCGTCGGTCGTGGCTTCAATCGGCCGATTTCAGCCCACGATCCCACGGCCCACGCGGAAATAGCGGCACTGCGCGACGCCGCGGCGCGGATCGGCAATTATCGACTTCCCGGCAGCACGCTCTACGTCACCCTGGAACCTTGCGTGATGTGCACGGGGGCGATCATGCACGCCCGGGTGTCACGCGTCGTCTTCGGCGCCAGCGATCCGAAGACGGGCGCCGCGGGGAGCGTTGTCGACATCTACAGCGATTCGAGACTCAATCACCACGCGGAGGTTCTTGGAGGTGTCCTTGCCGAAGAATGCGGAGCGCTGCTGTCGAGCTTCTTCGCCTCCAGGCGGGGAAGGACTGCCATCTGCTGATGAGAATATGGATTAGCATTAGCGCGCAATGCATTGAAATATATGGAACACACAATGCATTGATCCGCCGCTTTCCGGTCTCGACAGCTGCGAACGGGGCTGGAGAAGTCAGCGGGAGCTACCGAACCCCGCGCGGACGCCACGTCGTGCGCGCAAAGATCGGCGGGGGCGTTCCCGAGAACACGGTCTTCGTGCGTCGCAGGCCCACTGGAGAAATCTGGACCCCTGAACTTGCCAGCGCCAACCCGGGCCGTGACTGGATACTTACCCGCATCCTGTGGCTGTCGGGGAAGGAACCTGGGCTCAACCGCCTGGGCGAGGTCGACACGATGCGCCGTTACATCTACATCCACGGCAGTCCCGATGCCGTCGCAATGGGTGTGCCCGGTTCCATCGGGTGCATCCGAATGCGCAACCGGGATATCGTCGAACTGTTCGATCTCGTTCCGGCTTACACGTCGGTGGATATCGTCGAGTATGACGTCGAGGATGGAGACTGGACGCGCCTTGGTTCGCTGGTCGGTCCGGTGCGCGAATCCGTGTTCGTTCGCGAGCAGGGAGTACCGGCCGACATGGAATACGACGACTGGGATCTGCATAGCCTGCACGCGATGGCCCGCGGCCCAGGTGGCGAGCCGATCGGCACGGGACGGTTGCTGCCGGATGGCCACATCGGGCGTGTGGCAGTCTTGCCGGCTTGGCGCGGCAAAGGCGTCGGGGAAGCCTTGATGACGCGTTTGATGAATGAAGCCATGCGTCGTGGCAATCGCAGTGTGGTCCTGAACTCCCAGGCCTCGGCGATCGACTTCTATCGCAAACTTGGTTTCGAGCCTCAGGGCCCCGGTTTCATGGAGGCCGGGATCCCTCACCAGGAAATGGTTTGCAGCCTGTCAGGCTGAAGCGGAAGCGGTGACGGTCTCCTGCTTTGCCGCCTTCGAGCCAAGTTTTTTCGTCGAGTATTGGCGTACCACGACGGCTGACTTTCAGGACAGTCGAACTGCGGGTGCCATATCCTGGCCCTTGCACGAAGGCAGCCGACAAGAGCCGCTCCCATGCCAGGCTTACACCCGTGCGCGGCAGAGCCTCGTCGGCGTGAATGGTGTCATCGCGAAGCAGATCAAACAGCGCGCCGTCATCTGGAAGTGCCTTCAGGGCGCGAGCCAGCGATGATTTCGCCGCTTCGACCTTCGGCCACGGCGTGTCGAGGAGGTGATTGGAGAGGCCGAAGACGCCGGGTTCGAGCCGACGAATCTCGCCGCTGACGCTTGAGAAGCAGGCAAGCGTCCGTCGGTCTCCGACGACTACATTGAACGGATTGAAATCGGGCGCCATCGAGCGGATATGCTCAAGCCAAACCGTCGGCTCCGCCTGCGCGGCCAGGAAATCGGCCACGAGTTGGCCCCGCGAGGCCAGTCCGTCCCGGTAGAGCGCCGGATCGCGATAGTTGGTCAGCGCGGCGAATCGCCCGCAGCGGGTGATGCCCATCCAGGTGCCACCCGCCTGCAGGTCGCGACCGGCGAGGATCTCATTGCCTGGCCAGAAATTCGCGCTGGCCGTTGGGCGACTGAAGAACTCGTCTCTGTTTGCGGCCACCACGAGGGGGAATTCGGGGTGCACCTGCCAGGCGACGAGAATCAGGCACATCAGTCTATGGCGTAGGGCATCGGCAGCAGTGAAACGCGAGAGGGACCACCTGGCCTGCCGGCATATATCTCGCCGGCTGCCGCGCCCGAGGATTGCACGACCACCAGGCATTCGTAGCCGCCGGCGGGCGACGGCGCAACAGTGGCCAAGGTACCGCAATGCTGATCACCGGATTCGGGCGTGAAGATATCAGTGCCCGGGGGTAGCGCCTCATCCAGCCTGCCCCTGTACATTCTGCGTTTGATCTTGCCGAGGTATTGCGTGCGGGCGACGATTTCCTGGCCCGGGTAGCAGCCTTTCGTGAAGGCGACGCCGCCGACCTCGGGAACCTCCATATTGACCATTTGCGGCACGAAGGCCTCCTGCGTGGCCGCGATCACCCGTGGTTGGCCCGCGGAAATCTCCAGCCAACGCCATGCCGCCGCCCCTATTGGTCGTGCGGCAACGGCCAACTGCGGCCAGAGGGCAGACGCAGCGTCATAGGCGAGGCTGAGGACGTAGCGGTTGCGGGACAGTCCGAGGACCTGTCCTCCTGCGATGGCGACTGCCTGCATCGACTTCGGAACGGCGCCAACCACGCTCTGGAGGATCGATTCGGCCCGGGGGCCGGCCACGCCGAGCAAGGCAATGTCGGCAGTTGCGAGTTTGACCTTGCTGCGCAGGATGTACATGGACAGCTTCTTGAGGATTGCCTCCTCAATGTCGGTCGATACAGAGAGCAGCAAGTCAGCTCCGTCCCGCCACACGTGGAACGTGGCGAGCAGGCGTCCCTTCGGTGTGCAAAGTCCTGCAAAGCGTACCCCGTCGAGCGGCAGGTTCTGGATGTCGTTGCTGAGCAAGTTGTGCAGAAAATTAGCTGCATCGTCGCCGCTTGCCCGGATGGCCCCAAAGTCGAGCAGTGGAGCCACGACGGTTTCGTCCCGCGCGGCCACAAGCTCGTTTTGCATATCGCCGAAGCTTTCGCAGTCCGGGGCGAGATTTTGCCCGGCTAGGTAGGCCTTCCATTCGTTGCGAGTCATGTCTGGGTTTCTCCGACAGCATCGTCAGGGGGTTGGGTGGGTATTATTATGCGCCCCTTTACTGACGCTCATCGCTGCCCGAACCAACGCGTGATCCGCCTCGCCCGTCGTCTCATTTTCGTCGCCGTGCTTGCTGCAAGTGCCTTTGCGGGCTGGATGCTCTGGTTTGCGTTCAACCCGGTGGCGCTTGCCGGGGAACACATCGATTTCGAAATTTCCCCAGGCTGGACCCTGCGCGCGGCCGCCCGGGAGATGGCCAATTCAGGAGTCGATTTTGTACCATGGCAATTCGCCTGGCTCGGCCGCCTGACAGGCAAAGCGGGCGACATCAAGGCAGGCAGTTACGAGATCGGTCGCGGGATTACGCCCTGGGACCTCTTGGCCAAGCTGACCCGTGGTGACGTCACCCAGGCAGAAATCGTCTTTGTGGAAGGCAAGACGTTCCGGGAAATGCGCGGCGTCCTGGATGCGGACCCGAACTTGCGTCACGACACGGCAGGGTTGAGCGACCAGGAAATTCTTACGCGCGTCGGTGCATCCGAGACTCACCCCGAAGGCCTGTTCTTCCCGGATACCTATCTCTTCGCGAAGCAATCAAGCGACCTGGAGGTGTTACGTCGCGCCTACGGCAACATGAAACGGCGCCTGAACCAGGAATGGAGCAATCGCGACCCCGCGGTTCCTTACAGCAACCCGTACCAGGCCTTGATCATGGCGTCGATCGTGGAGAAGGAGACCGGGCGCCCCGCCGACCGCGGCGAAGTAGCTGCAGTCTTTACCAACCGGTTACGTCGCGGAATGTTGCTCCAGACCGACCCGACGGTGATCTACGGCCTCGGTGAAACGTTCGACGGCAACTTGCGCAAGCGTGACTTGCTGGCAGACACGCCTTACAACACTTACACGCGCGTCGGGCTGCCGCCGACCCCCATCACCATGCCCGGCGCAGCGTCAATACAGGCAGTCATGCACCCGCCAGCAACGGACAAGCTCTATTTCGTTGCGCGTGGCGATGGCAGCAGCGCTTTTTCACGAACGCTCGAAGAGCATAATCGAGCCGTGACGAAGTACCAAAGGCGTGGGGGAGGAGGCTGAGTGGCACGAGGCAAGTTCATTACCCTGGAGGGGGTCGACGGCGCTGGCAAAAGCACGCATGTGACTTGGCTCGTCGCAGCACTGCGCGCGCGTGGGCACGTGATCGTGCAGACCCGCGAACCGGGCGGAACGCCTCTGGGGGAGAAGTTGAGGACGATCCTGCTGAACGAACCCATGCACCTGGAAACCGAGGCGCTGCTGATGTTCGCGGCCCGTCGCGAACATATCGCCAAGGTCATCGAACCGGCTTTGGCTCGGGGAGACTGGGTGGTCTGCGATCGATTCACCGACGCCAGCTTCGCCTATCAGGGTGGAGGCAGGGGCCTCGCACGCGACAAGCTGATTGCTCTTGAGCAGTGGGTGCAGGAGGGTTTGCAGCCGGATCTGACGCTCCTGTTCGACGTTCCGACTGACGTCGCCCGGATGCGGGTCGTCGATGCCGGACGTGACCTCGACCGATTTGAGCGCGAGCAGGTTGCTTTTTTCGAAAGGGTCCGATCGGAGTATCTCGCCCGAGCCGGCGCTAGCGGCGGAAGAGTGCGGGTCGTGGACGCCTCGCGTCCGTTGATCGAAATTCAAGTAGAGCTTGAAGAAATAATTGCAAGAATTTGAATATAAAGTAACTAGCTGGCACATGTCGGCCTGGAGCCAGATATGGGCGCGGCCGGCGGAAGTGCCGCATGCACTGCTCCTGACCGGACCTGAGGGAACGGGGAAGGGGCTGTTTGCGCGGGCCGTGGCCGCGCGTCTGTTGTGCGAGGCGCCCATGGGTGAGTTTGCCTGCGGTGTCTGTGCATCGTGCCGATGGCTAGCGGCGGACAGTCATCCCGACTTGCGCTTGATCATTCCCGAGGCGGACGCGGCCGGCGACGAAACCGCAGGCGATACTGACAAAAAGAAGGCCAGTCGGCAGATCGTGATCGATCAGATCCGGTCCCTGGAGGATTTCGTCTATCTGGGTGGACACCGGAACGGCGCCCGTGTGGTCGTGATCGAACCGGCGGAGGCGATGAATGCTGCGGCCGCCAATTCTCTGCTGAAGATACTTGAGGAGCCACCTGTAAGTGTTTATTTTATATTGACATCTTCTCGCTGGCGGCGCCTGTTGCCTACCGTACTCAGTCGTTGTCGCCGCCTGAACCTGCCGCGACCGATGTCGGGTGAGGCGGAGGCGTGGATCAAGCAGCAAGGTGTCGGTTCAGCGCCTGACGACATCATTTCACTGTTGGGCGAAGCACCGCTGTCGGCAGTGGAGGAATTGCGAAAGGGGACGGGTGCGATCTTCGCCGGTGTGCTGGGCAGTTTGGCCGAACCGGGGCGGGATCCCTTGGTGCTCGCTGCGAGGTGGCAGACTCAAGTGCAGATCCGAGGTGACGCCGGCATGCCAATGGAAGACTTCATCCGGATTCTGCAGCGATGGCTATTCGATCTGATGCTGGCAAAGGTCGCCGACCGCAGCCGTTTCCAGGGCAGCCGCGCAGCAGCAGTTCAGCGGTTGGCGGCCGGGGCGACCTCAGCGGCGCTGATACGTTGTTACAATGACCTCATGAAGTTCCGTGCGTTGGCGTCGCATCCGTTGAATCCGCAACTGTTTCTTGAGGATATTGCGGAACGGTACTTGCGCGCGTTGGCGGGAGAAAAGGCTTGAGCGATTCTCCGCAACCAGCCAAGAATGCGGGCGCCAAGCCCAGCGTGTTGTCGCTGAACATCAATTCGAAATCGGCCCTGTACTCGTCCTATATGCCGTTCCTGAAGCGGGGCGGCCTATTCATTCCGACTACGCGCGAGTATTCCTTCGGGGACGAGGTCTTTATTCTCCTTACGCTCATGGACGAACCTTCCCGGCTTCCGATCGCGGGCAGCGTCGTCTGGGTTACTCCCGAAGGCAGCCAGGGCAACAAGGCGCAGGGCATTGGCGTGCAGTTCAGCGCGGACGAGAGCGGCCAGGCCGTGCGACAGAGAATTGAAGCGATTCTTGGCGGGCACCTGGGGTCATCGCGCGCGACCCACACGCTCTAGGCTGCATGCTGGTTGATTCTCACTGTCATCTGGATTTCCCGGAACTGGCAGAAAATCTGCCGCAATTGCTCGAGCACATGGCTGATGCTGGTGTCACGGCGGCTCTGTGCGCCGGGGTGACGCTGGAGCGCTTCCCGGACGTGCTGAGAATCTCCGAGGCGCATCGCAACGTCTATGCTGCCGTGGGTGTGCATCCGGATACGCAGGACGGCGCCGAACCGAGCGTTGATGCGCTGGTGCGCCTTGCGGCGAATCCCAGGGTTGTGGCCATTGGCGAGACCGGTCTCGACTACTACAGACTCGAGGGCGACCTCGAATGGCAGCGCCGGCGCTTCAGGACCCATATCGAGGCGGCCCGGGAATGCGGAAAGCCGCTGATCATCCATACCCGGGCCGCATCCGAGGATACGTTACGCATCCTGGAACAGGAACACGCGAGCGACATCGGCGGCGTGTTTCACTGTTTCACGGAGGATGCGAACACGGCTCGCAGGGCGGTGGACCTGGGGTTCCATGTGTCCTTTTCAGGCATCGTAACGTTCAAGAACGCGGTCGCCCTTAAGCAAGTGGCTGCAATGCTGCCGCTGGATCGGCTCCTGGTCGAGACGGACGCTCCCTATCTGGCACCGGTGCCTCATCGCGGCAGGATCAACGAACCCGCGTACGTGCGCCATGTTGCGGAAGAACTGGCCGCGCTGCGCGGCGTGACGCTGGAAGTGATTGCCGAGGCCACGACGGCGAACTTCTGTCGGCTGTTCTCGGTTTCGATCGATCTGAATGCGTGAGGCAAGGTCTCGTCTGGTCGCTGGCGCCATTGCCGTCACGAGTTCGCTGGCCATCGCGGGCTCCTACGACGAGCTTCTCCTGGCAGCCAGGGAGGACCGGGCGGAGACCGTGATCGAACTGGTGACGCGTGGCGCCGATCCGGATACCTGCGATCAATCCGGGACTACGATGTTGATGCTGGCTGCTGCGAACGGCGACGAACTTCTCGTGGATTTTCTATTAAGAATGCGCGCCAATTACCGGATTCATAACAGGTACGGAGAAACGGCGGTCGCGCTTGGCGCCCTTCGCGGTCACGTCGACATCGTCAAACGTCTCGTTGAGGCTGGAGCGCCGATCGACGGCGCAGGGTGGGGCGCTCTCCACTACGCTGCATTCAACGGGCATGCGGATGTGGTTCGCTACTTGTTGGCACATGAGGCTGATGTCGAGGCTCGGGCGCCGAATCAGCAGACAGCCCTGATGCTGGCGGCAAGAAATGGGCACGATGACGTGGCGCGGCTCCTCGTCGCGATGGGTGCCAACAAGGAAGCACGCGACTCCGACGGAAGGACGGCGGCCGACATCGCCCGGATGGCGGGGAATGCCGGGCTTGCCGATTTCTTGTCGCGCCAGGACCAGCCGAAGTAGGGCGACGGACCGCTCAGGCGGTCGCCTGCAGCCGTTTGACGAGAGCCGCTGCAAACTCGCCAGTACCGGCCTTGCCTCCCAAGTCGCCGGTACGAATCTGATCCACATTCAGCGTGTCGTCGATACCTTGGCGCAGCCGCTGACCCAAGTCCGCACGCCCGACGTGGTCCAGCATCATGGCCGCTGCCAGCATGAGCGCGATGGGATTTGCGATGCCCTTGCCGGCGATGTCGGGGGCGGAACCATGCACCGCTTCGAATATGGCGGCCTGTTCGCCAATGTTGGCGCCCGGCGCCATACCAAGGCCGCCGACCAGGCCGGCGATCTCGTCCGATAGGATGTCGCCGAACAGGTTGGTTGTCACGATGACGTCGAACTGCCAGGGATTCATGACGAGCTTCATGGCGCAGGCGTCGACGATGACCTCTTCGAACTCGAATTTGCCTTGATATTCGTCCGCGTAGATCTGCCGGGCGGTCTCCAGGAAGATGCCGGTCAGCGCCTTCATGATGTTGGCCTTGTGGACAACGGTCACTTTCTTGCGACCCTGGCTGACAGCGTAGTCGAACGCGAACCGGCAGATGCGGCGGCATCCCTGGCGCGTGTTAACGCCCGTAGACATGCCTACCGCGCGCGGGTCGCCATCAATGGGAATGAAGTGCTCGTAGCCCATGTACAGGCCTTCATTGTTTTCCCGCACGAGGACGAGATCGATGTCATCGTAGCGGCCGCCGGGAATGATCGTTCTGGCGGGACGAAGGTTCGCATACAGTTTGAATTCCTCGCGCAGGCGCACGTTGGATGAGCGATAGCCTCCACCCACCGGGGTCTCCAGGGGGCCCTTGAGGGCGAGGCGGGTCTGGCGGATGCTGTCGAGGCACGCCTTGGGAAGGGGATCACCGGTCGTCGCGACGCCAGCGGCGCCGGCGACCTGACGATCCCATTCAAACGGCGCATGCAGCGCGTCCAGGGCCATCAGGGTGGCTTGGGTGATTTCGGGTCCAATGCCGTCCCCGGGAATCAGGGTCGCTGGAATTCTGTTTTGTGCATTCATACTCGTGGGGCTCCACTCTGGTCGATTATTATTGGCCTGCTTGGCGGCGGGCGATGGGGGATTCGCATAATTGAAACTGATTGCCTCATCAGTCACAATTCTATGCGGTTTTGGTCACATCCCGCTGTGCCAGGTAGTTCTGTTCAGCTAAGACGCAACGATTCGACGAGTCATGGTCAAGGTACTTCTGGTTTGCATGGGCAACATATGCCGTTCTCCCACGGCCGAGGGCGTACTGCGAACGCACCTGGAGCGCGCAGGGTTGAGCGGAGAAGTCGAGGTCGATTCCGCCGGGACGCACGCATATCACATCGGCGAGCCGCCGGATCCGCGGTCGCAAAAGGTCGCCGCCACCCGGGGCTACAACCTCTCTGGCTTGCGCGCACGGCGTGTTGTCGCGGCTGACTTTTTGCGCTTCGACTACATCCTGGCGATGGATCGTGACAACCTTGCGGTGCTCAAGGAAGCCTGTCCTGTCGAGGAGCAGCACCGCGTCGCACTGTTCCTCGATTACGCGAGCGCGGGATCGGCCGATGAGGTGCCGGATCCCTACTACGGCGGCCCCGATGGTTTCGAGTATGTGCTCGATCTCATCGAGGAAGCTTCGACTGGTTTGATCGACCACCTTCGACGGGTCAAGTGAGGCGGCCGTCGGCGCAGGCCGACGGCCCACACCGACCGCGAGTGCCGCGCTTGGTCAGTCGTGCCGTGTTTCCACCATCTGCAACGGTTCGTCGGCAACGACGACCGGCGGCTTCGGCTTGCGCCCAAGCGGCTGGGTGGGAAGCGTGGCGGGGGATTGCTGGGCTGCGAGACCGGAGGTTTCGATCATCACCAGGCCGGCCTGCTGCAGGTTAGCCGAGAAGTCGGCTGGCGCAACCGATTCCTGCTGCGCCGCCAGCCGCTCGATGACCGAAACTCCAGGCTCCATGGCCGGTGCCGGCACGACCGCAGTCTGTGTGACTGAAGGTGCCTGGGCGACCGTTACGGCAGTCAGGTCCTCCACCGGCGGCTCGGTAGCCTCAACCGGGATAGGAACCGGCCATGGCATCGGGCGCGCTGTCATAACGGCAGGTTCCGGTGTGGGTGTCGGTGCGGCAACCAGCATGCCGGGCGCTTCCGTGACTGGTAGCTGGTCAAACAAGGCTTCTTTGGCGGGAGTCTCGTTTGCCGCAACCTGCGCGACAGTGTCGGTGGGGCGCTCACTACGGCCGCGGCCACGACGACCGCGACGGCGACCACCTTCCCCGTTGCCCTCCACGTTTGCTGCAGTATCACGGGCCTTGGCTTCGGCGCCCGCTTGACTGTCGGCCGACTTGTTGTCAGTGCGTGCAGCCTTCGGCGCCCGGGCCTCGCGCGGCTCGCTTGCGCGCTCTTCGCGCGCCTCATTCTTCTGGCCGCGCGCGCGGCGTCCGCCATCGCGCCCTGCCTGGGGTTCGGCGGCTTCGTCGCGTCGCTGTTGCTGGCCGCGCGGTTGGTTCTCGGCGCGCTCCTTGCGTTCGGACGACGGGTCGCGTCCTTGGCGTTCTTCGCGGCCCTCCCGGTTGTCACGATCGCGTCGGCTCCGGTTTCTGTCCCCGCGGTCGCGGCCGCCGCGCTCACTACGCTCGCGGCGCGCCGGCCGCTCGTTCTTGGCTTCCGGCTGGGGCGCGGGTGTGCTCTTGTTGCCGCTGAACCAGGCGAAGATCTTGGCGATGATTCCTGGTTGTGCCCGGGCGTCGACCTTTGGTTCCTGCTTTGGCTCGACAATGGGCGCTGGCTGATCAGGCGTGATGCCTTTTACCGCAGCCTCTTGTCGGGCGGCTTTGGGTTCGCTCTGTGCGGAAGGCGGCTGGTACGGTTCTTCCACAGCTTTGTCCGCCATCTGATAGCTCGGGATCGTTACATCATCCGCATTCAACTGGTCGTGGCGCAGGCGCGTGATCTCTTGCTGAGGAGTTTCAAGATGGCGATTGGGGACAATGACAAGGTTGATGCGGTGGCGCAACTCGATGCGGGCGATGTCGACGCGCTTCTCGTTCAGCAAGAACGTGCCGACGTCAACAGGTACCTGAGCATGAATGGCGCCTGTGTTCTCCTTCATTGCCTCCTCTTCGAGGATGCGCAGGACGTGCAATGCCGCCGATTCCGTGGAACGGATATGTCCCGTGCCTGTGCAGCGTGGGCAAGTGATGTAGCTCGTTTCCGCCAGGGCAGGGCGCAGTCGCTGACGCGAGAGTTCCAGCAGGCCGAAGCGGCTGATCTTGCCCATCTGGACGCGCGCACGGTCGAAGTGCAGGGCGTCGCGCAGGCGGTTCTCGACCTCGCGCTGGTTCTTGGACGACTCCATGTCGATGAAGTCGATCACGATCAAGCCGCCGAGGTCGCGCAGGCGCAACTGTCGCGCCACTTCGTCGGCGGCTTCGAGGTTGGTGCGGAACGCAGTCTCCTCGATGTCGGCGCCCTTGGTGGCGCGGCCCGAGTTCACGTCGACGGACACCAGTGCCTCGGTGTGATCGATGACGACAGCGCCGCCGGAGGGCAACGTAACTTGGCGCGAGTACGCCGACTCGATCTGATGTTCGATCTGGAAGCGCGAAAAGAGCGGCACGTCGTCGCGGTAACGCTTGACGCGGTTGACGTTGCCCGGCATCACGTGCTCCATGAACTGCTGCGCCTGCTCGAAGATGTCATCCGTGTCGATCAGGATCTCGCCGATCTCCGGATGGAAGTAGTCACGAATGGCGCGGATGACGAGGCTCGATTCCTGGTAGATGAGGAATGCACCGGTTTGGCCCTTGGCTGCGCCTTCGATGGCCGTCCAAAGTTGCATCAGGTAGTTGAGGTCCCACTGCAGTTCCTCTGCCGTGCGACCGATGCCTGCAGTGCGCGCGATTAGGCTCATGCCGTTGGGCACGTCGAGCTGGTCCATCACGTCGCGCAGTTCCTGGCGATCCTCGCCCTCGACGCGACGCGAAACACCACCGCCGCGCGGGTTGTTGGGCATCAGGACCAGATAGCGGCCAGCCAGCGAAATGAATGTCGTCAGGGCGGCGCCCTTGTTGCCGCGTTCGTCCTTCTCGACTTGGACAATCACTTCCTGACCGACCTTGAGCGCATCCTGGATCTTGGCACGGCCAGGCTCGATGTCGGAGCGGAAGTAGGCACGCGATACTTCCTTGAACGGCAGGAAGCCGTGGCGCTCGGCGCCGTAGTCGACGAAGGCGGCCTCGAGGCTGGGTTCGATGCGGGTGATGACCGCCTTGTAGATGTTGCTCTTGCGTTGTTCCTTGGCGGCCGATTCGATGTCGAGGTCGATCAGTTTCTGACCATCGACGATCGCGACGCGGAGTTCCTCGGCTTGCGTCGCATTGAACAGCATGCGTTTCATGTGTGCTCCCGCGCGCTAGGCAGGGCACGACGACGCACCGCTCGTTTCGAGCGGTGGCGACTAGGTTTGCGAAATGTGTGGCAGGGTCATTGGCCTGTCGGCAAACGGTTGTCGTTGTTTTCCAATCCGGTGCTGGCTTGCAAATTCGTGAGCCAGCGTCGGGAAATCGTCTGTGCCTGTACTGCGCGCAATCAAGTAGTATCGCTTCTCCGGGCGAGCGAGATACCCTCGGGGCTGCTCCGAGGGGCAGGCCGCGACAATTGAATGTCGAGCGGTAGATACTGCCCCTTGCTGTCTCGGCGTCATCAGGGGATGCCCACTGGGCGACGGCGATGTGGCAACGTTCCGGGAGGGCGCCACCGACGCCCTTCGGGCGGCCGGGCACGCCGTCGCAAAACGGCAAACCGGGGCACAGTATATTGCAAAATGAATGAGTTAAACAAAGATTCGGCGACAAGGCTCGAAGTAGGCGAAGAAGGGGACGGCCAGCGCATAGACAACTTTCTTCTTCGAATTGCCAAGGGCGTACCCAAGAGCCACATCTACCGAATCCTCAGAAGTGGTGAGGTGCGGGTCAACAAGGGAAGGGTGGGGGCCGACCACCGGCTGCAGAGCGGCGATGTCGTGCGCGTTCCGCCCATCCGAACGGCTCAACCATCACAGGCGGTGCACGTCCCGCCGCGGCAGTTCGCAGCGATGTTCGAGGACGAACACATGATCGTGCTCGATAAGCCGGCGGGCGTCGCGGTTCATGGCGGCAGCGGTGTCAGCTTCGGCGTGATCGAGCAGCTGCGTCGCGCGCGTCCCGAGGCGCGCTTCATGGAACTGGCCCACCGGCTTGACCGTGAGACATCGGGACTACTCATCGTCGTCAAGAAGCGTTCGGCGCTGACGCGGCTGCACGACATGTTTCGCGGTGGCGACATCAACAAGCGATATCTGGCGCTGGTGAAGGGACGCTGGACCAACATGCTCCAGCACGTGCGCCTGCCGTTGCACAAGCATCTGACGGGGGAGGGCGAGCGCCGCGTCAGTGTGTCGAGCGAGGGCAAGGAAGCGCACTCTGTCGTGCGGCTTGTCGCGCGCTGGGAGAACTTCAGTCTCGTCGAGGTGGAACTCAGGACCGGGCGCACTCATCAAATCAGGGTGCATCTGGCGCACCTCGGTTTCCCGATCGCCGGCGACGAAAAGTACGGCGATTTCGCGTTGAATCGCGAACTGCAGAAGGCAGGCCTTAAACGGATGTTTCTGCATGCGGCGAAACTGCGGTTCGTGCATCCGGCGACGGGTGAGGAGGTGGCGCTCGAGGCCGGATTGCCGCCTGAATTGCGATCGTTTGTCGAGCGACTCGACCACAACGAGATGAGGGAGTATGGCAAGGCGCTTTGAACTGATCGTGTTCGACTGGGATGGCACCCTGCTGGATTCGGCCGGTGCGATCGTGGCCAGCATCCAGGCCGCGGCTGTGGATCTCGGCCTGGCGCCGCCGTCCGAGAAACGCGCCAGGCATGTGATCGGGCTCGGGCTGCGCGATGCACTACGCTATGCACTGCCGCAGCTTGGCGAGGAACATCATCCCGAGTTGGCGAATCGCTACCGGCATCACTATCTGGCGCAGGACGGACAACTGAACCTCTTCGACGGTGCGGAAGAACTCGTGCGCCACTTGGCGGCAGAAGGCTACCTCCTTGCAGTCGCGACCGGAAAATCGCGCCTGGGGCTCGATCGCGCCATGGCCGCCAGCGGTCTCAGCGCCTGCTTCCACGCAAGTCGTTGTGCCGATGAGTGCCATTCCAAGCCGCATCCGGAGATGCTCGAGGAACTGATGGAAGAGCTTGGCGTACCACCGGAGCTGACTTTGATGATCGGCGACACCACGCATGATCTGGAGATGGCGGCGAACGCTGGCGTGGCGGCGCTGGCGATCGCCCACGGTGCGCACGAACGCGCCGCTCTCGAGGCTCTGGCGCCCGTCTACTGTGCTGGCTCGATGGCGGATCTTGCCGACTGGCTATCCCGACACGGCTGAATGTCGCGGTCGGCACGTCTATACTGCCAAGCTCCACTGAGAGGACTTGAACGTGAGCCAGGAAAACAACGATCCGACTTGGGAACGGCGCGTCATCGAGAAGTTAGCCACCGAGGCGCTGGCCGAGCAGCGCCGCCGTCGCCGCTGGGGAATCTTTTTCAAGCTGCTCGGATTCGCCTATCTCACTGCGATCCTGGTCGCAGCATTCGACTGGAATGGCTCGGCGGAAGGATTCACGGACGGCAAGCGGCACACGGCCCTCGTGAAGATGGCAGGCGTGATCAGCAATCGCGGCGATGCGAGCGCCGAGCACGTGATCGAGGGGCTGCAGTCGGCGTTCGAGGACAAGGGCACCGCCGGCGTGATTCTTCTCATCAACAGTCCAGGCGGTAGTCCCGTGCAGGCCGGGATGATCAACGATGAAATTCGCCGCTTGCGTGGCAAGTACAACGAGATACCGCTCTATGTCGTCGTCGAGGACCTGTGCGCCTCCGGTGGCTACTACGTCGCCGTCGCGGCCGACAAGATCTACGTCGACAAGGCGAGCGTAGTTGGCTCGATCGGCGTGCTGATCGACGGCTTCGGTTTTACCGGCGCCATGGACAAGTTGGGAGTGGAACGGCGGCTGCTGACCGCCGGCAAGAACAAGGGATTCCTGGATCCGTTCTCGCCGCAGAATGCGCAGCAAAAAGCGCATGCCGAGGAGATGCTCGCCGAAATCCACCAGCAGTTCATAGAGGTGGTGCGCCAGGGGCGTGGCAAGCGTCTGGTCGAAACGCCAGACATGTTTTCGGGCCTGATGTGGACTGGCGCCAAGAGCGTCGAGATGGGACTGGCCGACGGCTTCGGCACGGTCGACTCGGTGGCGCGAGATGAGATCAAGGCCGAAGACATCCGCGATTACACCGTAAAGCCGAATTTTGCCGAGAAGCTCGCGAAGCAGTTCGGCGCGGACATGGCCGAGGGCGTCGCGGGCGCGCTGGAGCGCGTCAACCTGCGCTGAGCAACAGGAATACGGTCGGTCGGCGGTCCAACTGAGGTGTCGTGTGACGGCGCCAGTCGCCGACCGTGCGCGTGACGACCGATTCAGTTGGTAGGGTCAGGTCAGTGGCAACGCAGACCTGCGTCTGGGCTTGACCAACTGCAATAATGGTTCGCAGCATGGCCTCATTGCGAAAAGGCGTCTCGATGAAGATCTGTGTTTGCGAACGTCGGCGCGATTCCGCTTCCAGCTCGACGATACGTTTTGCGCGGTCGGGCTCACGCACCGGCAGATAGCCATGAAAGGCGAAGCGCTGGCCTTCGAGTCCGGACGCCATGAGCGCCAGGAGCAGAGAGGACGGCCCAACCAGCGGGCGAACCTTGACGCCCAGGGCATGCGCCCGGAAAACCAGTAGCGCACCCGGATCGGCAACACCGGGGCACCCGGCTTCGGACATCAGGCCGATGTCCTCGCCCGCAAGGGTTGGTTGCAGCAGAAGGTCCGCGTCTGCAGGCGACATTCGCTCGGGCAACTCGTCGATCCTGATGTCCCTGATGGGAACGGGATGCTCCAACCGCTTCAACTCGGCTCGTGCGGTCTTGGCGTTTTCGACGATGAATCGCGACAGGCGAAGCGCCGAGTCGCGTGTATCAGGGGGCAGGTAGGCGGACCATGGGACGGCGCCGAGAGAAACGGGTATCAGGTAGAGGGTGCCCGCCATCAGGGCAGTAGCACGCCTTCGGCGCGCAGCATTTCGCACAGCGCGATCAGGGGCAGTCCGACCAGCGCATTCGGATCATCGCCACGCATGTAGTCCAGGAGGGCAATTCCCAGCCCTTCTGAGCGGGCGCTGCCCGCACAATTCAGCGCATCCTCTTTCTCGACGTAGCGCTCGATTTCCACGTCGGACAGATTGCGAAAGCGCACTTCAGTTGGGACGCCGCGCACCTGCGTTACACCAGTCGCGGCGTTGAGAAGGCAGATGCCCGTGTGAAAGACGACCGTTTGACCGCTCAGCGCTTTGAGTTGCGCAACTGCGTTGTCCCGGGTGCCGGGTTTGCCGAAGCGGAATATGCCCCGATATGCCACCTGATCGGAACCGATGATCAGTGCGCCCGGGCATTGTGCAACAACGGCGCGCGCCTTTGCAGCGGAAAGCCGTTCGGCAGTCTCAACGGGGTTTTCTCCATTGAGCGGAGACTCATCCACATCCGGTGCCAGCGCTTCAAAGGGAATCTGCAGCCGTTCAAGCAACTGCCGACGGAAAGGCGATGTGGAAGCAAGAACAAGACGTGGCAGGTGCCCGGGCATGTTTCTGTTTTGACGAGAAAACCAGCCGCATGATATCATTCACCGTTTATGTCGCGTCAGGCTGAAACGATGGCTGACAACGCGCTTCCGGCGGCGATCGATAGCCTAGCGTTTTCGTCCGACGGCCGTGCGTTGGCAGGGCGGGTTGCGGTTGCCGCGTTGCCGAGGTTGCAGGACAGCCTGGCGGATAGCGACGGTTGGCTGCGATACGAAGTGCGTGGCACGCGCGACCGCGACGGAAAGTCGTGGCTAAGCGTACGCGTTGTCGGGCAGGTGAACGTGGTTTGCCAGCGTTGCTTGGCGAAGCTGGAGTTTCCGGTCGATGTCCGCAGCCGGTTGCTGCTGGTACCGCCCGGTCGGCCTTGGCCGGACGAATCCGACGAGGACGAATTTGACGCGATCGCCGCAGAGCAGGAGTTGGCGCTGTTGCCGCTGATCGAGGATGAGGTGTTACTTGCGTTGCCTATCGCGCCACGACACGAATTCTGTGCGGTGCAAGGGCCGACAGTAGCTGAGCACGAACCATCGCCGTTCGCGGTGCTGGCAAAGTTGAAGAAAGGAGTTTGACCATGGCTGTACAACAGAACAAGAAGTCCCCGTCGAAGCGCGGGATGCATCGCGCGCACGATTTCCTCACCAATCCGCCGCTGGCCGTCGAGCCGACGACGGGCGAGACGCATCTGCGCCACCATATTTCGCCTTCCGGCGTTTATCGGGGCAAGAAAGTCATCAAGACCAAGGGCGAGTGATCAATCGGATCGAATGCGGCCGGGTGCCTTGCGCCCGGCCGTTTTCACGATGACGATCAACCTGGCAGTCGATTGCATGGGCGGTGACCACGGATTGGAGGTCACGGCGCCAGCCATTGTCGACTTTCTTCGGCGAGACCCGGACTGCTCAGTCATTGCCGTCGGCATCGAGGAATCCGTCAGGCCGCTGCTTGCGGGCCACCGGGCCGAGTTCGGCGATCGGCTGCGCATCCAGCATGCGAGCGAAGTCGTGGAGATGCACGAGTCTGTGGCGTCGGCGCTGCGCAACAAGAAGGACTCGTCGATGCGCGTTACGGCCAATTTGGTCAAGGACGGCATTGCCGATGCTGCCGTTTCCGCGGGTAACACAGGCGCCCTCATGGCAATATCGCGTTTCGTCCTGAAGACGCTCCCAGGTATCGATCGGCCGGCGATTGCCACCGTTTTTCCGACGGCGCGTGGTCACGTCTATATGCTGGATCTCGGTGCGAACGTAGATTGCACGGCCGAGCATCTGCTGCAGTTTGGCGTCATGGGGTCGCTTCTGGTTTCCGCGTTGGAGCATCGCGAAGGCCCAAGTGTTGGCCTCCTCAACATTGGTGAGGAAGAGATCAAGGGTAGCGACGTGGTGAAGCAGGCGGGCGATCTGCTCAAGGAAAGCGGCCTCAATTTCGTTGGCAATGTCGAGGGTAACGATATCTGGAAGGGTTCCGTCGATGTCGTCGTCTGCGATGGGTTCGTCGGCAACGTGGTGCTCAAGTCCTCGGAGGGATTGGCGCAGATGATCGCTGGTGGCCTCAAGGAGGAGTTCTCTCGGAACGTCCTGACCAAGCTGGCTGCCGTGACGGCACTGCCGGTCATTCGCGCCTTCAAACGGCGGTTCGATCACCGAGCCTACAACGGCGCCAGCCTGCTTGGTCTCAAGGGCATCGTGTTCAAGAGCCACGGCTCCGCAGATGCGTACGCATTTCGCTGTGCGCTGGAACGTGCGGCGGAAGCCGCGCGCCAGCGGCTTCCGGAAAGGATTGCGGCACGCATGGCGATCGTGCATCCCGTCCAGCGCGCCAGCGCCGCAGCATGATCTACGCCCGCATCACCGGCACCGGCAGCTTTCTCCCCGGTCCATCTATCAGCAACGATGCGCTGATTGCGGCGTACGGCCTGGACTCGTCGGACGAATGGATCGTCGAAAGAACCGGAATCAAGGCGCGTCACTTGGCCGATCCCGGGGTCACTTCGTCCGACCTGGCACTGGCCGCATGTCGCGACGCAATCAAAGCGGCGGGGCGTACTCCGGAGCAGATGGATCTGGTCATTGTCGCGACGTCGACGCCGGACTATGTTTTCCCCAGCACGGCAGCGCTTCTGCAGGCGAAACTTGGCATCAGGAACGGGGCTGCGGCATTCGATGTGCAAGCGGTCTGCAGCGGCTTCATGTACGCGCTGACGATCGCCGAGAAGTTCATTCAGTCGGGTTCGCACAGGTGTGCGCTGGTGGTCGGCGCCGAAGTCTTCTCGCGCATACTGGATTGGAAGGATCGCGGCACCTGCGTGTTGTTCGGCGATGGTGCCGGCGCTGTCGTGCTCGAAGCGTCGACCGAGCCAGGCATCCTTGCCTCCGCTTTGCATGCGGATGGCAGCTACAGTGGCATTTTGTCCGTTCCGGGCCAACTCAGCGGTGGCCAGCCGACGGGGGATCCGTTCCTGCGCATGGATGGACAGGCAGTCTTCAAGTTCGCCGTGAAAGTCTTGGCTGAGGTGGCAAACGAAGTCATCGCCACCGCCGGGCTGACGCCTAACGAGATCGACTGGCTGATTCCGCATCAGGCTAATGTACGCATCATCCAGTCGACCGCGAGGAAACTCGGTCATCCCATGGAAAAGTGCGTCCTGACGGTACAGGATCATGGCAACACGTCGGCAGCCTCCATACCGCTGGCGCTCGATCACGCGGTGCGGGCTGGGCAGGTGAAGCGGGGCGATATTCTGCTGTTCGAAGGCGTCGGCGGCGGCTTCACCTGGGGCGCAACGCTGCTCAAGTACTGAGGGATGCTGAAATGAGATTTGCTCTTGTATTTCCCGGACAGGGTTCGCAGTCCCTCGGCATGATGGCGGCGTATGGTGACCAGCCAGTCATTCGCGCCACATTCGACGAGGCCTCGACGGCGCTCGGGCGGGATCTGTGGCACCTCGTCACCGAAGGTCCGGCAGAAGCGCTGAACCAAACGGTCAACACGCAGCCGTTAATGCTGACTGCGGGGATTGCCGTCTACCGCCTGTGGCTGGAGAAGGGCGGTCCGCAGGCCTCGATGATGGCCGGCCACAGCTTGGGCGAATACTCGGCGCTGGTGGCCGCCGGCGCTTTGACGTTGAACGACGCCGTGCCGCTGGTAGAGTTGCGCGCGAAGGCCATGCAGGAGGCAGTCCCACCCGGTTACGGTGCCATGGCGGCAATTCTCGGGCTTGATGCCGCCGAGGTCCAGGTGGCATGCCAGGACGCAGCCGGCACTGAAGTCGTGCAGGCCGTCAATTTCAACTCCCCTGAGCAGACTGTGATCGCCGGCCATAAGGCGGCAGTCGAACGCGCCGCAGAGGCCTGCAAGGTCAGGGGTGCCAAGCGGGCCGTGATGCTGCCGGTTTCGGCGCCATTCCATTGCTCGCTGATGCAGCCTGCGGCCGAAAAGCTCAGGGTGCGTCTGCCCGATATCGGCGTGTCATCGCCACTGACTTTGGTAGTGAACAATGCTGATGTTGCTACCGAGTCCGAGCCTGACGGCATTCGCGCAGCGCTGGTTCGTCAGGCTGCGTCGCCGGTCCGCTGGGTCGAGACCATGCGAGCCATGCAGGTTGCCGGAGTCACGCATGTCTTCGAGTGCGGTCCGGGCAAGGTGCTGGCTGGCCTGGTCAAACGGTGCGCAGACGGTCTGATCGGGGGCGCGATGAGCGATCTGGCCGGCGTCGAAGCGGCACTGGCAATCGTGAAGGGCTGAACATGGCAACGTTGAATGGACAGATCGCACTGGTCACAGGCGCCTCCCGTGGCATCGGGCGTGCGATCGCACATGCGTTGGGACAAGAAGGCGCGATCGTGATTGGTACGGCGACATCCGACGAAGGTGCGGCGGCCATCCAGAAGGCGCTGGACGAGGCCGGTGTCCGAGGACACGGCATGGCGCTGGATGTTACGAATGCCCAGGCTTGCGAATCGGTTGTCGGCGAAATCGAGAAGTCCTTCGGTGCAGTCACGGTACTGGTAAACAATGCCGGCATCACGCGCGACAACCTGGCCTTGCGGATGAAGGACGAGGAATGGGAGATGGTCATCGCGACCAACCTCAACGCCGTTTTCCGGATGTCCAGGCTGGTCATGCGGGGCATGATGAAGGCTCGCCAGGGGCGCATCATCAACATCACGTCCCTCGTTGCCTCATCGGGCAATCCGGGACAGGCCAACTACACGGCAGCCAAGGCGGGCGTCGAGGGACTCAGCCGCTCTTTGGCCCAGGAACTTGGCAGCCGCAACATCACGGTCAATTGCGTAGCGCCGGGGTTGATCGATACCGACATGACCAAGGAACTGTCCGAAGGCCAGCGGACAGCCATGCTGCAACGTATCCCTTTGAATCGCATGGGGCAGAGCGAGGACGTCGCGGCCGCTGTCGCCTTCCTGGCCGGTCCGGGCGCCGGCTACGTGACAGGGGTCACGCTGCACGTCAATGGCGGCATGTACATGGTTTAGCGGGACTGTCCTCCGGTTTTTGTTAAAATAGCTAGGTTTTCACCACACCCTGTTCAGGGAAGGAGCGTCAAATGGAGAACATCGAACAACGCGTCAAGAAGATCGTCGCTGAACAGCTCGGCGTCAATGAAGCCGACATCAAGATCGATTCATCATTCGTGGATGATCTGGGCGCCGACTCGCTCGACACCGTTGAGCTTGTGATGGCCCTCGAGGAAGAGTTCGAGTGCGAGATTCCGGACGAAGAGGCTGAAAAGATCACCACCGTTCAGCAGGCCGTCGACTACATCAACAACAACCTGAAGAAGGCCTGACGGACTTCCGTCCCTTCCGGGCCTGGCGGGCCCATCCCTTCATCGCTGGAGATTTCCGTGTCGCGTCGTAGAGTCGTCGTTACCGGCCTCGGACTCGTTTCGCCGGTAGGTAACACTGTTGCCGAAACCTGGCAGAACATTTTGGCCGGCAAGAGCGGTATCGTGCAGATCAGCCGGTTCGATGCCTCTGCGTTCAAGGCACGCATTGCTGGCGAGGTGAAGGGCTTCGACGTCGGCACCTACCTGTCGCCGAAAGAAGCGCGCCGGATGGACATCTTCGTCCACTATGGCATGGCCGCCGGAATTCAGGCCTTTCGCGATGCCGGGCTGGAAATCACGCCGGAGAACGCCGAGCGCATCGGCGTAAACATCGGTTCGGGCATCGGTGGCTTGCCGATGATCGAGGACACCCACAACGATTTCCTCGCTGGCGGTCCGCGCAAGATCTCGCCGTTCTTCATTCCGGGAACGATCATCAACATGATCTCGGGCAACCTTTCGATCATGATTGGAGCAAAGGGCCCAAACCTGGCAGTTGTAACGGCCTGTACCACAGGTCTGCATGCCATTGGCACGAGCTACCGGATGATTCAATACGGCGACGCCGATGTGATGATCTGTGGCGGTGCCGAGTCGACGATCACGCCGCTCGCCGTGGGCGGCTTCGGTTCCGCACAGGCACTGTCGACGCGCAACGACGACCCGGCGACCGCGAGCAGGCCGTGGGACAAGGATCGAGACGGGTTCGTACTCGGCGAAGGCGCCGGGGTCATGGTGATCGAGGAATACGAGCACGCCAAGCTGCGGGGCGCCCGGATCTACGCGGAACTCGTCGGCTTCGGCATGAGCGGCGATGCATACCACATGACAGCACCGGATACGGATGGTCCGCGGCGCAGCATGGTGAATGCGCTGAAGGATGCGGGCATCAATGCCGATCAGGTCCAGTACATCAACGCCCACGGTACGTCGACGCCACTCGGCGACAAGAATGAGACCGAGGCCATCAAGATGGCCTTGGGCGACGCGGCACGCGGCGTGGTCGTCAATTCGACGAAGTCGATGACCGGTCATCTGCTGGGCGGTGCCGGCGGGCTCGAGTCCGTGCTGACGGTTCTGGCCGTACATCACCAGGTTTCCCCGCCAACGATCAACATTTTTAACCAGGATCCAGAGTGCAATCTCGACTACTGCGCCAACACCGCGCGGGACTTGAAGATCGATATCGCGCTCAAGAACAACTTCGGATTCGGCGGCACGAACGGTACATTGGCGTTCCGTCGGGCCTGACTTTCAAGGGCTGGCGTTTGTGGCGCCGATCGTCCTCCGCCCGCATCGTTCACGCTCCCTCGATTTCGCGCTTTGGGTTGCGCACCTGCTGCCCGCGCTCGGGCTGGTGCCCACGGTGCTGCCCATCCCCTTGAAATTGGCGCTCTGGCTGGTGCTCGCGCTGTCGCTATTTCGGCTCCTGCGTCGGCAGGACGACGCGACCGTGCTGACGCTCAAGGTCGATGGAGCCGTCTCGTGGGAGCGGCGTGGCGGGCAGCTTGAATATCGTGTTGATCATGCCACGACCGTCCTGCCTTGGTTTGTCGTGTTGCGGCTCCGGAGCGAATCGGCCATCGAATCGCTGGTCCTTCCGGTGGACGCGCTCAGTCCCAACGAGCATCGCCAGTTGCGCACCTGGCTGCGGTGGCGCGCTACCGTAGAACCGGCGTAAGCACCGTATTTCGAGCGCGCGGCAGGGTATCCGGGTAGTCGCGACTGAAGTGCAGTCCGCGGCTTTCCCTGCGCTTCTGGGCGCTGCGCACGATCAGGTGCGCTGTCTGCACAAGGTTGCGCAACTCGATGAGGTCGTTGCTGACGCGGAAATTCGCGTAATACTCATCAATCTCCCGTTCGAGGAGCCGAATGCGGTGCAGGGCGCGTTCAAGGCGCTTGGTCGTGCGCACGATGCCGACGTAATCCCACATGAAGCGCCGCAGTTCGTCCCAGTTGTGGGATAGCACGATTTCCTCGTCGGCATCCGTAACGCGGCTTTCGTCCCAGCACGGCAGCTTTGGCATCTTGACCGGTTTCTGGGCCATGATGTCGTTGGCGGCAGCCTCGCCGTAAACCACACATTCCAACAACGAGTTGCTCGCGAGTCGGTTGGCGCCATGCAATCCAGTACAGGAGGCTTCACCAAGCGCATAGAGCCCCGGCAGGTCGGTCCGGGCTGCAAGGTCAACGACAATGCCGCCGCAGGTGTAGTGGGCCGCCGGAACAACGGGAATCGGTTGTTTGGCTATATCGATGCCAAGTTCTTCGCACCGTGCATAGATGTTCGGGAAGTGGTCGCGCAGAAAGGCTTCGCCCTTATGCGTCATGTCCAGAAAGACGCAATCCAGGCCGTGCTTCTTCATTTCGAAGTCGATGGCGCGCGCCACGATGTCACGCGGGGCGAGTTCGGCGCGCTCGTCGTGGCGCGGCATGAACCGAATGCCGTCCGGCAGGCGCAGGATGCCACCTTCGCCGCGCATCGCCTCCGTGATTAGGAACGATTTGGCGTGGGGATGGTAGAGGCAGGTCGGGTGGAACTGGATGAACTCCATGTTTTCCACCCTGCATCCGGCGCGCCAGGCCATTGCGATTCCGTCGCCCGTCGCGGTATCGGGGTTCGACGTATAGAGGTAAGCTTTGCCCGCGCCCCCAGTTGCGATCACCGTATTTGGCGCTGCCAGCGTCAGCACCTCGTCGCGATCGAGATCGAGAACATAGGCACCCCAACAGCGATTGGTCTTCAGTCCAAGTTTATTGCCGGTGATCAGGTCGATCACCAGATGGCGCTCCAAGACCGTGATGTTCGGATGCTCGCGCACACGCTCATTGAGCGTCTTCTGCACCGCAGCGCCGGTTGCGTCGGCCACATGGATCACACGC
This sequence comes from Rhodocyclaceae bacterium, assembly GCA_035505955.1. Taxonomy (GTDB): domain Bacteria; phylum Pseudomonadota; class Gammaproteobacteria; order Burkholderiales; family Rhodocyclaceae; genus Fen-999. Next base: position 17,226 of record DATJQH010000019.1, on the reverse strand, counting down.
CGGTGGCTGTGGCCCCCTTCACGCGTCAAATGGTAGCCGGAGGCGGTTCGTGTGAACGGAACACCCTGGTCGATCAGCCAATCGATCGCCTCGCGCCCGTGCTCAACCACGAATCGCGTGGCACGCGGATCGCAAAGGCCGGCTCCAGCCGTGAACGTGTCCTGGATATGTGCCTCGACCGAGTCGGTGTCGTCCAGAACCGCCGCGATGCCGCCCTGCGCCCAAGCTGTGGCGGAGTCCTCGATTGCGCGCTTCGTTACTACGGCCACGCGGTAGGTCTCGGCAAGTCGCAAGGCAACTGTCTGCCCGGCCAACCCGCTGCCGAAGACAAGGACGTCGAAGGATTTCAGATAGTCGGCGGCCATCGCGGCAGCGAATATAGCACTGCGCCGCTCGGCTTCGGAACTATCGTACTGGGGACTTGTCTTTAGGCTAGCGAACGATATCGCAATGCGGATATCCGAGTGGTGCGCTCGGCGATGTTGGGTATACTCCGGTCATTCCGGAGGCCGTCTCGGACGGACCGACGGAACAATAGCGAGGAAACCGAGCATCCATGGGAGACCGCGAAGCGGATCAAGCGCTGGTGGAGCGCGTTCAGGCCGGCGACAAACAGGCGTACGGGCTGCTTGTGGCGAAGTATCAGCGCAAGCTCCTGCGGTTGGTGTCGAGGTTGGTGCGTGATCCCGCGGAGGCGGAAGACGTGGCTCAAGAGGCTTTTGTGAAGGCGTATCGGGCGTTGCCTGGTTTTCGGGGCGAGAGCGCCTTCTACACTTGGCTTTACCGCATCGGCGTCAATACCGCGAAGAATTGGCTGGTGGCGAGTGGCCGTCGGGCGCCGACCAGTACTGAGTTGGACAACGAGGAAGCCGAGAATTATGGCGAAAGCGACCTGCTGCGCGATGTCGATACGCCGGAGCGGCTCTTGATGACCAAGCAGATTGGTGAGACGGTGAATGCGGCGATGGCTGACCTGCCCGACGAATTGCGGACGGCGATCAGCCTGCGAGAAATCGATGGCTTGTCGTACGAAGAAATTGCGCAAGTGATGGATTGCCCGATTGGTACGGTTCGGTCCCGGATCTTTCGTGCGCGCGAGGCAATTGCCGTAAAGTTGCGGCCGTTGCTCGACAGTGGCCCGGACAGGAGATGGTGAAATGACAAAGGAATTGTCGGCGTTCATGGACAGCGAGCTCGAGGTTCACGAGGAGCCGGCGCTGTGGGCGACGTTAAAGGCGAATTCCCACCTCCGGGACACTTGGCGCTGCTACAAGCTCATCGGCGACGCAATGCGCGATGAAGGCGACCTGGCTCGCGACATTACTGCACGTGTCATGAGCGAGCTTACTGACGAGCCGACCGTGCTGGCGCCCCCATCGCGCCGCCCGGCGCGATGGTCAAGCGTACTGATGGCGCTCGCCGCCTCGGTAGCCGGGATTGCAGTGGTCGGCTGGCTGGCCGTGCTGCAGTTCGGAAGCCCGGAACAAACTACGCTCGCGCGTGTCGAGCAGCCGAAATCGGCAAAGGTGGCCAAGGCTGCGGCGACGCCTGCGGCGGGGATGCAGGAGTACATGCTGGCACATCAGGTCAACGCGCCGGGACTCGATTTGCAGGGTGGCGCTCAACACATACGGACCGTATCCGTCGTCGGCGGCGGTCAATGAGGGCCGCTTTTTTTCCGCTATTCATAGCGGTTGGGCTTCTGTCATCGCCTGCTCCGGGGCAGCAGCAAAGTACGGGCGAAGCCTTGCAGTTGCTGCAGAAGGTTTCGACGGCCGCGCAGCGACTCACCTATACCGGCGTCTTCGTATATCAGAATGGCAGCCGGAGCGAGACCTCCCGCATCACGCATGCTCTCCAGGATGGCAATGAATTCGAGCGACTCGAAGTCCTTAATGGCAGTCCTCGCGAAGTCGTTCGGCAGAATGACGAAGTCCGGTGCTTTCTGCCCGACAACAAGTTGCTCATTGTCGAGCGCCGGAGTGTTCGTCCCTTCTTTCCGACGCTGATTCCGGGTAGTCTGGCCGGGCTAACTGAGTATTACCGCATTCGCTCAGGCGCGGCCGAGCGCATTGCCGGCGTCAACGGTCGTGCGGTCTTCATCGAACCCAAGGACGACATGCGGTTCGGTCACGAGTTCTGGATTGATCCCGTGTCAGGGCTGCTCCTTAGAGCGAGCCTTGTCGACGACAACGGAACTCAGCTCGAGGCGTTCGCCTTCACGGAGGTGCGAATTGGCGGACCCGTCACGCGCGAGATGTTGACGTCGCAAATGGCCACGAATCCAGGTGACTGGCAGATCCAACGCGTACGCTCGATCGAAACGCGCGCGGATGACGGGCAATGGATCTTTCACAATGGGCTGCCGGGGTTTCGACGGCTGTCTGGCATGAAACGGCAACTGCGCCCAGATGCACCGGAAAGCACGCAGGTGATCTTCTCGGATGGACTGGCGTCGATATCAGTGTTCCTCGAGCCGTTGGGCGGGAGGGCACGGGAGGAGCCGAGCGCTTTCTCGATGGGTGCCGTAAATGTGTACAAGCGTCAGGTCGACGACTTCCAGGTGATCGTCATGGGCGACGTTCCGGTTGCGGCACTGCGTCGGTTCGGCGACGGCATTGAGCCGAAAAGAAAATGATCGAAAGCAAAGCAGTAGTGGTTCGCGTTCAGGGAGACTATCTCTGGGTGGACGTCGAGGGAGGCTGCGCAAACTGTGACAAGTCTGCCGGTTGCGGATTGGGTGACGGACGCGGCAAAGCATTGCAGCGGGTTCGCAACACCATCGGAGCATCCGTTGGGGACACGTTAACCCTGAGCGTTCCGGAAGGTACGGTACTGAAGGCCGTTCTTCGCACCTACCTGCTTCCGCTGCTGCTGTCGCTCGTTGGCGCGGCGGCAGGCACAAGCTTCGGGGGCGAGTTCGCCGCGGCCTTGGGTGCGGTAATTGGCCTGGCTGCCGGCTGGATTGCATTGCGCTGGAAGAGCGGCGGGGCCGATTTCGATTTGCGGTCGCAGTCACGTGGCGAAGTCATTCAAGTGCACAAGGGTATGCAGTCATGAGAAATGCTTTGATTGGTTTGGTGTTGATGACAACAGCTGTTGTCGCGTCTGCGCAAGCAAGGGACTTGCCGGACTTCACGGACTTGGCCGAAATGCAGGGGCCGGCCGTTGTGAATGTCAGCACGACTCAAACCGTCAAAGGCCATGGGTTTACGCATCCCTTTCCATTTGATGAGGATGACCCGTCGTTTGAGTTCTTCAAGCGTTTCATGCCACGGCAGACTCCAGGCCTGCCGCGCGAATTCAAGAACCAGTCCCTGGGTTCCGGATTCATAATCAGCGCCGACGGATATATCCTGACGAACGCCCACGTGGTCGACGCCGCAGACGAAGTCCTGGTCAAACTCACTGACAAGCGCGAATTCAAGGCCAAGGTGGTTGGCGCAGACAAGCGTACCGATGTGGCCTTGTTGAAGATTGACGCCAGCGGGCTTCCGGTTGTTCGTTTCGGAGACCCAGGCCGCCTGCGGGTCGGAGAATGGGTCGTGGCCATCGGTTCCCCGTTCGGATTCGAGAATTCCGTCACGGCCGGAATCGTAAGTGCCAAGGGACGCTCGCTTCCGCAGGACACTTACGTGCCCTTCATTCAAACGGATGTTGCGATCAATCCCGGCAACTCCGGAGGGCCGCTCTTCAACATGAAGGGAGAAGTCGTGGGCGTGAACTCCCAGATATATTCACGATCCGGCGGCTACATGGGCTTGTCGTTCGCGATTCCGATCGACGTGGCACTGGAGGTCCAGTCTCAACTGCGTGCAACCGGGCGTGTCAGCCGCGGGCGTCTGGGCGTTGCCGTCCAGGAGGTCACCAAGGAACTGGCCGATTCCTTCGGTTTATCCAAGCCGCAGGGGGCGTTGGTTGCATCTGTGGAAAAGGGTTCTCCGGCCGAGAAGGCGGGCGTGGAGCCGGGAGACATCATCGTGAAAGTCGACGACAAGAGCGTTGGTCAGTCGAGCGACCTGCCGCGAATTGTCGGTGCGACGAAACCTGGGTCCCATGCATCGATGCGGGTCTGGCGGAAGGGCGCTTTCAAGGACATCACGATCACGGTCGGCGAGATGCCGGCCGATGAGGGGCAGGTGTCCGCCCGTCGCCCGGGAAAGAGTCAGCCTTCAGGCGCGGCCAACAAACTGGGACTGGTTCTTTCCGAATTGACGGCCGAGCAGCGCAAGCAAATGGGTCTTGGCCACGGACTTGTGGTCGAAGATGTGTCGAGTGCTGCGCGAGGGGACTTCCGGCCCGGCGACGTGCTGCTGACGTTGATCAGCAAGGGCGCGCAGACGGATCTCAAGAGCGTGGATCAATTCAACGGCCTGTTGGCAAAGGTGAACGAATCGTCGGCCATCACGCTCCGGGTGCTGCGTGGTGATACGCAGACCTATGTCACGATTCGCGGGATGGGCGACAAGTAGGGTGCTGCCACAGTTCACCCTGTACGGGCGCAGCTATTGCCACCTGTGCGACGAAATGCTCGCCGCATTGGAAGTGCTGTGTGCCGAGCATCCGTTTGCTGTCACGATGGTCGATGTCGACACGGATCCGACTCTCGAAATGAGGTACAACGTACTGGTGCCCGTCCTAGTGGCAAACGGAACCGAACTCTGCCATCACTTTCTGGATGTACCGAAAGTGCGTGAATATCTGACGCAGTTCCGATAAAATTCAATTCTTCTGCTGGACCCACAAGGTGCTCGAGAAGCACCTTTTTTCTTGCTTTGGACCATATCCGCAATTTCTCGATCATCGCCCATATTGACCATGGGAAATCGACGCTGGCTGACCGCATCATCCAGCGTTGCGGTGGCTTGTCGGATCGCGAAATGGCCGACCAGGTGCTGGACTCGATGGATCTGGAGCGGGAACGCGGCATCACGATCAAAGCGCAGACCGCCGCGTTGTGGTACGAGGCGCGCGACGGCAAGCGCTATAACCTCAATCTGATCGACACGCCCGGCCACGTCGATTTTTCCTACGAAGTCAGCCGTTCGCTGTCAGCCTGCGAAGGTGCATTGCTCGTCGTTGACGCTTCGCAGGGCGTGGAAGCGCAGACCGTGGCCAACTGCTATACGGCGCTGGATCTGGGTGTGGAAGTCGTTCCGGTATTGAACAAGATGGACCTGCCGCAGGCGGACCCCGATTCCGCGAAGGCCGAGATCGAAGACGTCATCGGTATTGACGCGAGTGCTGCAGTACCCTGTTCAGCAAAGACCGGCATGGGGGTGGACGACATTCTGGAAGCCGTGATCGCACGTATTCCCGCGCCAAAGGGCGATCCGGCGGCGAATCTGAAGGCGCTGATCATCGATTCCTGGTTCGACAACTACGTCGGCGTCGTCATGCTCGTGCGCGTAGTCGATGGTTCCCTGAAAGCGAAAGATCGGATCCTGCTGATGTCGACCGGTGCTGTCCATCTCTGCGAACAGGTGGGCGTGTTTACGCCAAAGTCGCAACCGAAGGACAACTTGTCGGCAGGGGAAGTCGGATTCATCATTTCGGGCATCAAGGAATTGAAGGCCGCCAAGGTAGGCGACACCGTTACGTTGGCGGACAGGCCAGCCTTGCAGCCGTTGCCTGGCTTCAAGGAAATCAAGCCGCAAGTGTTCGCTGGCCTGTACCCCGTGGAATCCAACCAATACGATGGTTTGCGTGAATCGCTGGAGAAGCTTCAGTTGAACGATGCCTCACTCCATTTTGAACCGGAGGTCTCGCAGGCACTCGGCTTCGGTTTTCGCTGCGGCTTTCTCGGGCTGCTGCACATGGAGATTGTGCAGGAACGACTGGAACGAGAGTTCGACCAGGATCTGATCACGACGGCACCGACAGTTGTCTATCAGGTGCTGCTGCGCGACGGCAGCGAACTGTTCGTGGAGAATCCGTCGAAGCTGCCGGATACGCAGAAGGTCGAGGAAATCCGCGAGCCCATCATCACGACGGAGATCTTCGTTCCCCAAGACTATCTGGGCGCGGTCATCACGCTGTGCATAGGGAAGCGGGGGAACCAGATTGACCTGCGCTACCATGGCCGTCAGGTGCACGTCACCTACGAGATGCCATTGGCCGAAGTCGTCTTCGATTTCTTCGACAAGTTGAAATCGATTTCGCGCGGGTATGCGTCGCTCGATTACGAGTTCAAGGAGTACCGGGCGGCCGACGTCGTCAAACTGGACGTGCTCATTAATGGCGATCGAGTAGACGCGCTTTCGGTGATCGTACATCGGGCCAACGCGGCGTATCGCGGCAGGGAACTGGCAGCGAAGATGCGCGGCTTGATTCCGCGGCAAATGTACGACGTTGCTATTCAGGCGGCCATTGGGTCCACCATCGTCGCTCGCGAGAACGTCAAGGCGATGCGCAAGGACGTGCTGGCCAAGTGTTACGGTGGCGACATCACACGCAAGAAGAAGCTTCTCGAGAAACAGAAGGCCGGCAAGAAACGCATGAAGCAGGTCGGCCGCGTAGAGATTCCCCAGGACGCCTTCCTGGCCGTATTGAGAGTCGACTGATGAACTTCGCCCTGATCCTGTTCCTGCTGACCGTGGCAACCGGCTTTCTGTGGATGGTGGATCGGTACGTGTTCCGAAAGAAACGCCAGCCAGGCGGAAAGGATCCGTGGTGGGTGGAGTATGGCGCGAGTTTCTTTCCTGTGTTCCTGATCGTGTTCGGGTTGCGCTCGTTTCTCGTCGAGCCGTTCAAGATTCCTTCCGGTTCGATGATTCCGACCCTGCTGGTCGGCGACTTCATCCTCGTGAACAAATATACCTATGGCATTCGCCTGCCGGTAATCAACAAGAAGGTCATCGAATTGAATTCTCCGCAGCGCGGAGACGTCGTCGTGTTTCGTTACCCTGTCGATCCTTCGCTCGACTACATCAAGCGCGTCGTGGGGCTTCCCGGCGACACGGTGGAATATCGCAACAAACGCCTGACCATCAATGGCCAGACCATGTCGATGCAGCCGGACGGCGAGTTCCTCGACAAGGAAAAGCTCTACTACACACCACGCTTCATCGAGAACCTGGGCGGTGTGGAGCACCAAGCCCTGATCGAGCCCGACGCGCCTCCCTATGTGCCGCACGTCCTCTCCTTCCCGCAACGAGAAGATTGTCACTACAATGCCGAGGGGTTTGTCTGCAAGGTTCCGGCGGACCACTACTTCATGATGGGCGACAATCGCGACAACTCGCAGGATAGCCGGGTGTGGGGGTTCGTTCCCGACGAGAACCTTGTCGGCAAGGCATTCTTCATCTGGTTCAACTTCAGTGACTGGAAACGCATCGGGTCGTTCAAATAGGGAGTTACCGAATGGGCATGTCAATCAGATATCAACGCGGCCTTACTTTGAGTGGGCTGCTGATTGCCGGCATCCTCGTCGCTTTGGTGGTCATTGTGGGCATGAAGGTCGTACCCGACGTTATCGAATACGCGAAGATCGTATCCGACATCAAGGCCCTGGCGCAGGATCCGAACCTGAAGCAGGCGTCGCCGGCCGAGGTGCGCAAGGCCTACGAGCGCCGTGCGATCGTCGATCACATTAGCGCCATTACGCCGCAGGACATCGATGTCGTTCGTGATGGCAGTGGGCTGGTGCTGTCCTTCAGCTACACGAAGCGGATCACGTTGTTCGGTCCGGTCAGCCTGCTCATCGATTTCGAGGGTTCATCCGAGAAGTGATGCCGGTCGAGCGTCTGCAAAGGGCGCTGGAGTACAGTTTTGTTCGCGCGGAACTGTTGCAACAGGCGCTGACACACCGCAGCTACGGTTCGCCACACAACGAGCGGCTGGAATTCCTGGGCGATTCGGTGCTCAATTGTGTCATCGCAAGTTTGCTCTATGAGCGCTTCCCGGCCCTGCGCGAGGGCGAGTTGTCGCGACTCCGGGCCAGCCTCGTGCGCCAGGACACCCTGGCCGAAATTTCCGCATCGCTGAACTTCGGGGACTACTTGCGGCTTGGCGAAGGCGAGCTCAAGAGCGGCGGCTTCCGTCGGCCCTCCATTCTGGCCGACGGTCTGGAAGCCGTTATCGGAGCGATCTACCTTGACAATGGGTTCGACGCCGCACGGAAGAGCATCGAGCGGCTGTTTCTTCCGCTGCTGTCGCGCATCGATCCCAAGGCGTCGGCCAAGGACGCGAAAACCGAACTGCAGGAACTCCTGCAGGCGCGCAGGTTGCCGCTACCTCTTTACACGCTGCTGGCAACTCGGGGCGAAGCCCACTCTCAGGAGTTCGAGGTCGAATGTGTCATTGCCAGTCTCGGTGTGCGCGCGACGGGCATCGGCAGCAGCCGGCGCAACGCCGAACAGGCAGCGGCACGCGCGGCCGTCGAGCAGGTGGCCTCGCAATGACCGACTCGGCCTTTCGCACTGGCTACCTGGCGGTGGTCGGCCGCCCGAACGTCGGCAAGTCGACCCTGACCAACCGCCTTGTCGGCGCCAAAGTCAGCATAACTTCGCGCAAGGCGCAGACGACGCGCCACCGCATTCACGGAGTTGTGACCACCAAGGATTGTCAGTACATCTTCGTTGATACACCAGGCTTCCAGACCAGGCATCGGAATGCGTTGAATCGTCTGATGAATCGCAGCGTGACGCAGACGCTTGCCGACGTCGACGTTGTGCTGTTTCTCGTCGAGGCGGGTCGCTGGGGCAGTGGCGAGGCGGACATTGTCGGACTCCTGCCCAGAGACCGGCCCGTACTGCTGGTCGTTAACAAGATTGATCGCCTGCCGGAGCGCGCGGCGGTCCTGCCGTTCCTGGAGAAAGTAAGCAAGGAATATCCGTTCGCCGAGATCGTACCGGTTGCTGCGGAGCGCGGCGACAATATGGATGAACTGCTCCGGGCGGCGGCCAAGTACCTGCCGGAGGCGCCGCCCGTCTTCGCCGAGGACGAAATCACCGATCGTTCGGAACGGTTCCTCGCCGCCGAACTGTTGCGTGAGAAGCTGTTTCGCAATCTTGGCGAAGAACTGCCGTACGGCATGGCCGTGGAAATCGAGAAGTTCGAGCAGGAAGGCGAATTGCGCCGGATCTATGCCGCAGTCATAGTCGACAAGGCGGCCTACAAGGCGACCGTGATCGGCAAGAGCGGAGAACGCCTGAAGCGCATTTCGACCGACGCGCGGAAAGACATGGAAGCCTTGTTCGGGGGCAAGGTCTGGCTCGAGACCTGGGTCAAGGTGAAAAGCGGCTGGGCGGACGACGAGCGGGCGCTGAAGAGCTTGGGCTACGAGTGACATCCGGCAAGCAGCGGATCGACGGTGCGGCGGCATTCCTGCTCCACGCGCATCCCTACAGCGAAACGAGTCTCGTGCTGGACGCGTTTGCGCGGGACTACGGGCGTTTAGCCATCCTCGCGCGCGGCGCCCGCCGGCCGCGCTCGGCGCTACGCGGCGTCTTGATGGCGTTCCAACCGCTCCAACTCTCATGGTTCGGAGGCGGCGAAGTGAAGACGCTGTCCCGCGCCGAGTGGCAGGGCGGCCTGCCGCTACTGGAGCGCACGAGCCTGCTGCTCGGCTACTATCTCAACGAACTTCTGCTCAAGCTGCTGCCGCGGGAAGACGCTCATCCTGCCTTGTTCGACGCCTACGCGGCGGCGTTGGCTTCGCTCACGCGCGGAGCCGTCGACACGGCGGAATTGCGTCGGTTCGAGAAGACCCTGTTGCGTGAACTCGGTTATGGACTGACGCTGGATCGCGTGGCGGATTCCGGCGCACCGATCCGGCCGGAAGGGCAGTATGAGTATCAGGTCGAGCGCGGCGTGGTGGAGTCGCACGGCGTACCATCGCGGCTGACTTTCAGCGGCAGGACACTGCTCGATCTCGCTGCGGACGACTACAGCGACCCGCGCACGCTCGCGGAGAGCAAACTGTTGATGCGGCACCTGATGTCGTACTATCTGGGCAATCAGGCGTTGCAATCGCGACGGGTTTTCGTGGAGTTGCAGGACCTATGATCGAACTTGGCGTTAACATCGACCATGTTGCAACCATCCGCCAGGCGAGGCGCACTTACGAACCGGACCCGGTCTGGGCGGCGGTGGAGGCCCATCTGGGCGGAGCCGACGGCATCACAGTGCACCTGCGCGAGGATCGCCGCCACATCCAGGACCATGATGTCCGCCGGCTGCGCGAACTCACGCACGTCAAGCTCAACCTCGAGATGGCGGCGACCGACGAGATGGTCGGCATCGCCTGTGCGCTGAAGCCTGATATGGCCATGTTGGTGCCTGAAGGCCGCCACGAGATCACGACGGAGGGCGGGCTCGACGTTGTCGGGCAGGAGGCGAAACTCAAGACTGCAGTTGCACGGCTGGCAGATGCCGGCATCGTCAGCAGCGTCTTCATCGACGCCGAACTGCCGCAGATCGAGGCTGCGGCCCGCATTGGTGCACGCGTGTGTGAGATTCACACGGGCCCTTATGCGCACGCGTTCCATGATCATGGTCGTGATCATGGCAGCCCGGCAGTCATCGCCGAGATCGAGAAGGTGCGCGCCGCCGGTCGTGCCATACGCGACCTGGGCATGCGCTTCAATGCGGGGCACGCCCTGAACTACTACAACGTTCAGGCGCTTGCCCAACTGCCCGGCGTGCGCGAATTGCACATCGGTCATGCGATCGTCAGCCGTGCCGTATTCGTCGGCATGCGCGAGGCCGTGCGCGAGATGAAGCGTCTGCTGCGCGAGGGTGCCAGCGGGGGGAGCCGAACCGCGTGATCTTCGGTATCGGCACCGATATCGTCGCTGTGGCGCGATTGACCGAGGTGTGGTCGCGCCACGGCGAACGCGCCCTGGAACGGCTGCTCGCCGCAAGCGAACGCGAGGATTGCCGCAGCGCCGCCGACCCCGGGCGCTTCCTGGCCAAGCGCTTTGCAGCGAAAGAGGCGCTCGCCAAGGCGCTGGGAACGGGAATACGGGCGCCGGTACTGATGAGCGCGATTGCGATTGCCCATGACGGCAAAGGCAAGCCCTATTTTTCCTTGTCGCAGGAGCTCGCGGCATTCCTTGAGGAGAAGGGCCTGAGCGCACATGTTTCCATCAGCGACGAGCGCGAGTTTGCAGTCGCGTTCGTCGTCGTCGAGCGCGCATGAGCTACGGCCCCCTCATGATCGACATCGCCGGCACGGCGTTGTCTGCCACGGATCGGCAGCGGCTGCGCCATCCGCTGGTCGGCGGCATCATCCTGTTCAGTCGCAACTACGAGTCGCGCGCGCAGATCGAGTCGCTGTGTTCCGAGATCCACGCCCTGCGCGATCCGCCGCTCCTGATTGCCGTCGACCATGAAGGTGGCCGCGTGCAACGCTTCCGGCAAGGTTTCACGGCGCTGCCGCCCATGCGTCGCCTGGGTGACGCATGGGACCAAGCTCCAGGTGAGGCGCTCGAATCGGCGCGGACGATCGGCTACCTGATGGCCGCGGAACTGCGTGCCTTGGGCGTCGACCTGTCGTTCGCACCCGTTCTCGACCTGGATTGGCAGCGCAGCGGCGTTATCGGTGATCGCGCGCTGCACAGCGATCCGGACGCCGTCGTTGCCCTCGCCGGGGCCCTGATTGACGGCATACACGAGGCGGGAATGTCTTGCTGCGGCAAGCATTTTCCAGGACACGGCTGGACGGAGGCCGACTCCCACGTCGCAATTCCGACCGACGAGCGCGGCCTGATCGAGCTCGAGGCAGACCTGACACCATACCGGCGCCTGCAACTCGATGCCATCATGCCGGCCCACGTCATCTATCCGCAAGTGGATTCCCGGCCTGCCGGATTTTCGCCCGTCTGGATGGACATGCTGAGGAACGAATTCGAATTCGCGGGTGTGATCTTCAGCGATGACTTGTCGATGGAGGGCGCAGCCGTAGCCGGCGATATTATCGCGCGCGCCGAAGCGGCCACGAGGGCAGGGTGCGACATGCTGCCCGTCTGCAACGCGCCCGACGCCGTGGCCAATCTGCTGGAGCACTGGGCGCCGCCGCCAGCGCCCGCCAGTTCGGCGCGCATTGCCTCGTTGCTGCCGCGGACCGCCGCGCTGCCGTGGAACGACCTGGCCTATCAGTCGTCGTACTTGGCCGGGCAAGCGGCGATCGGGCGCCTGGCAACATTGCCGGGAAGAACGGGCGTCGCGTAAACGGCAAAGGGCGACCGCAGTCGCCCTTTCGATACGCCGGCCGCTCTGGATCTACTTGATGCGGGCTCGGTATTCGCCGGTACGGGTGTCGATCTCGATCTTGTCGCCGATGGCAACGAAGATCGGCACGGGCAACTCGAATCCCGTAGTGATCTTCGCGGGTTTCATGACCTTCCCCGACGTGTCACCCTTGACGGCCGGCTCCGTGTAGATCACCTCGCGCACGACGGCATTGGGCATCTCGACCGAGATGGCGCGACCGTTGTAGAAGACGACCTCCATCTGCATGCCGTCCTCGAGATAGTTCAGGGCGTCGCCCATGTTCTCTGCCTCGACCTCGTACTGGTTGTACTCGGTGTCCATGAATACGTACATCGGATCGGCAAAGTAGGAGTAGGTGCATTCCTTGCGATCGAGCACAACCAGTTCGAACTTGTCGTCCGCCTTGTAGACGGTTTCGGAATTGCCTCCCGTCAGGAGGTTCTTCAACTTCATCTTGACGACAGCCGAGTTGCGGCCCGACTTGTTGTACTCGGCCTTCTGAACGACCAGCGGATCGTTGCCGACCATGATCACATTGCCGGTACGTACTTCCTGTGCGGTTTTCATGATGCGTATCTCGCCTGCAAAAAATGGCTCAAAAATTAAACCGCTAATTATAACCGCTCGCGGCAGAATAACGCCAGATTTCTTGCCAATCCGCCGGTTGCGGAGATCTCTGCTGCCCAGAGACTTCCATGCAAAGTCAGCCTCGGCAGCGCGCCGCGGAAACCCGGCCATGCGGTAGCAATGTCGCCCTTCCCATTCCAGGCCCGCCAGAAGTTTTCGACGTCATGACGCGTGTCCTCAGGCAGGCGCTGCGCGTAGCGCGCGAGAAACGCATCGACCTTTGCCAAGTGAGCCTGTCCGGCCTGGGGATAGGCTTGCCAGACAAAGGGACGCAACGCCCACTGCGCGCGGACGAAAGAGTCCTCGCCACGCACGAAATTCAGGTCCGCATCAGCGAGCACACAGTCGTAGTCCGTTTGCGGTACGAAGGGCAGGGCGCGAAGCTCCAAGCTGCCTCTTTGCAAGCGGGCGCCGACTGGAAAAGGCCTGCCGAGCCAGCGCTCCACCTGCAGGCGTGCCAAACCGTCGGCCACGCGGCATGAAATCACGATGCTCTCTTCGGCCCACGCTGTCAGCAGGTCCGGCAGCGACGTGTTCTCGTAGCAGAAGAGGGAGACGAGCAACTCGCGTCCCGGCGGTCGCGTTGCCGGCGCAGTCATGCTGCTCTCGCGAATTAGCCCGCCCGTGCCGGCCGTGAAGCCGGGAAAGAAGAAGTACTTCGTCAGCGGCAGCGTCGCGTGCGGCGACGGCCGGCCGTGACATTGTTCGACCCACGCCTCCGCAGACAGGTACTCGAGATTGATCCAGACCGGTGCTTTGGCCTCAGCCGCCATTGCGGCCACGAAGCCCGTCGGCAGCTCGCACGCGAATGCTTCGATCACCACGTCCCCGGGGACAGTGTCCGGGAACGACGGTGACCAGCGTTTGATCTCCACGCCATCCATCGTTTGCATCGACAACGTGGCATCGATGCCGGGGCGCAGGGCGGCAAGAGGCGCGAGGTCGTCGATCCAAAGACGCATCGACCAGCCTTCCTCGCACGCCAATTGCGTGGCGAGGCGCCAACAAACGCCGGCGTCGCCGAGATTGTCGACGACCCGACAGAAAAGATCGCAGGAGATGGCCATCGGTCAACGGTATCCTATTCCAATGCCGAAACTACAGAGTTGCACCGACTGCCCCCGACTCGTGGGGTTCCTCGACGACGTGCGCCAACAACATTCAGGCTACCATTGTGGTCCGGTGCTCCCTTTTGGCGATCCGCTGGCGCGCCTGTTGATCGTCGGCCTGGCGCCCGGCCTACACGGCGCCAACCGGACTGGCCGGCCCTTTACCGGCGACTACGCCGGCATCCTGCTTTACGAGACCTTGCATTACTTCGGCTTCGCGAGCGGCCCCGAATCGAAGAGCCGCGACGACGGACTCGAGCTACGCAACTGCCGAATCACGAACGCCGTGAAGTGCCTGCCACCGGCCAACAAGCCGGAGCCCGCCGAAGTGCGAACCTGCAATCGTCATCTGGTGGCGGAACTCGCCGATGCCCCCGAGGCGAAGATCGTGCTGGCCCTGGGACAGATCGCGCACAAGGCCGTTCTGATGGCGAGCGGTATGAAGCAGGGCGCCTACCCGTTCGCGCACGCAGCCCGTCACGTGTTGCCGGATGGCCGCGTGCTGTTCGATTCATATCATTGCAGCCGGTACAACACCCAGACACGGCGTCTCACGAAGGCTGACTTTCACGATGTCTTCCAGGCCATCCGCGCCGAGCTTTGACGCGAAGGAGTTCCTGGCGACGCTGACCGAGTCGCCAGGCGTCTACCGCATGCTGGACATCGCCGGCAAGGTCCTTTACGTCGGCAAGGCAAAGAACCTGAAACGGCGGGTTTCGTCCTACTTCCAGAAGACCGCGCAAAGCCCTCGCATCGCGCTGATGCTGCAACAAGTGGCGCTTGTCGAAGTCACGGCCACGCGTTCCGAGGCGGAGGCGCTGATCCTCGAGAACACGCTGATCAAGAAACTCGCGCCCAAGTACAACATCCTGTTCCGCGACGACAAGTCCTATCCCTACATCTGTCTGTCGGGGCATGAATTTCCGCGCCTTGCCTACCACCGTGGCGCCTTCGAGCGCAAGTCGAACTACTTCGGGCCCTTTCCCAGCGGGCATGCCGTGCGCGAGAGCATCGAACTGCTGCAGAAGACCTTCATGCTCCGCACGTGCGAAGATGCGGTATTCGCGCACCGTTCCCGGCCGTGCCTCATGCATCAGATCAAGCGCTGCAAGGCGCCATGCGTCGGACTGATTTCAGCAGAGGACTATGGCCGCGACGTGCGCATGGCGGAACTGTTTCTGCGCGGGCGGCAATCGGAAGTCGTCGATGGCCTGACAGAAAGGATGCAGGGGGCCGCCGAAGGGCTGAGGTTCGAGGAGGCCGCGATGCTGCGCGACCAGATTCGCGCCTTGCAGGCGGTGCTGCACCGGCAGTACGTCAGTTCCACAGGTTCCGAGGATGCCGACATCCTTGTCGTGGCGGCCGGCGACGGAGACTTGTGCGTCAATCTGGCGATGGTGCGAGGTGGGTTGCACCTCGGCGACCGCGCGTTCTTTCCGTCAGCCGTGGCTGCGGAAGGCATCGATCCGGGTGAGGCCTTGACGGCCTTCCTCGGTCAGCACTATGCCGACCACGCGCCGCCAAAACGAATCATCGTCGATACCAATGCGGACGATGACCTCGCAGCGTTATTCGCCGACAGGCAGGCCGTCGTGGCGTATCCGCGCAACGAAATGGAACGGGCTTGGCTCGAAATCGCGCGCAAGAACGCCATGTTGGCTTTGGAGGCCCATCGCCGCTCATCTCGACGCGCCGGCGGACGCTTGGCTATGTTGCAGGACGTACTGGCCTTGCCTGAACCTCCACGGCGCATCGAGTGCTTCGACGTCAGCCATACGATGGGGGAGGGCACGGTCGCCTCGTGCGTCGTGTGCGTCGATGGCGCAATGAAAAAGGGCGACTACCGCCGCTTCAACATCGCCGACATTGAACCGGGCGACGATTATGCAGCCATGCGACAAGCGTTGACGCGCCGTTACGAACGCGTCGCGGCAGGGGAAAGCGCTGCGCCGGATCTGCTGCTGATCGACGGCGGCAAAGGGCAACACCGGGTCGCGCGGGAAGTCCTTGCTGAACTTGGGCTCGGTCATCTCTTGAGCGTGGCAATCGCCAAGGGAGAAGAGCGTAAGCCGGGTCTGGAGACGCTGCACGTGCACGGCCGCGCCGAGCCGCTACAATTGGCGACGGACAACATCGGTTTCCACCTGGTTCAGGAAATTCGCGACGAGGCCCATCGCTTCGCAGTTGCCGGGCATCGAGCCAGACGCGCCAAGGCACGCAACAGGTCGCGGCTGGAAGACGTTCCCGGAGTGGGGCCCGCGCGACGGCGCAGCCTGCTGGCGCAGTTCGGCGGCCTCGACGGGGTCTTGGCGGCGACCGTTGAAGATCTTTGTCGCGCCGACGGAATTTCCCGAAAGCTCGCCCAAGCCATACACGATCACTTGCACGCCCGCTGACATGCCGCTCAACATTCCGAACCTTTTGACATGGGCGCGTATTCTGGTCATCCCTCTTTTTGTCGGCGTTTTCTACTCGCCCTGGCACTGGCTGTCTCCAACTGAACAGAACTTGTGGGCGACCGTCATGTTTGTAGGAGCGGCGGTCACTGACTGGTTTGACGGCTGGCTCGCCCGCAAACTGGGTCAGACATCGGCGTTCGGTGCGTTTCTCGATCCGGTCGCGGACAAACTCATGGTGGCTGCAGCGCTAGTCGTGCTGATTCAATTGGGTCGCGTCGATGCGGTGATCGCTTTCATCATCATCGGGCGTGAAATTGCCATTTCCGCACTTCGGGAATGGATGGCCAAGATAGGAGCAGCGCGCAGCATCGCCGTATCGTTTGTCGGCAAGCTGAAGACTTCCGCGCAGATGATCGCCATCCCCTTGCTGCTCTACCACGAGCGAATCGCCGTCATCGACTCGCAGGAATTGGGAACGTGGTTGATTTACGCTGCAGCCCTATTGACGCTTTGGTCGATGGGTTACTACTTGCGCAAGGCATGGCCGGAAATTGCCGCCCGGGGTCGTTGACAGGGGCAAGGTGCCAGATATAATTCGCCTCCGTTCTGCGGGAGTAGCTCAGTTGGTAGAGCGATACCTTGCCAAGGTATAGGTCGAGAGTTCGAGACTCTTCTCCCGCTCCAAATTCAAGGGGGGAAAGCAATGCTTTCCCCCCTTTAGCTTCAACGCCTCGTATTATCCGTGGCGTGTACGGCGCGGTCGCATAGTGGTTGTGCAGCGGATTGCAAATCCGTCTACGTCGGTTCGATTCCGGCCCGCGCCTCCAGAAAAAGTATAATAAAAACATAGAGTCACTTGCAACAACTTTCTCTGG
>DATJQH010000018.1:0-12874 GCA_035505955.1 Rhodocyclaceae bacterium | reverse complement strand
TCCTTGATGTTGGCATCGAGCGTCTCGACCTGCAGGCGCGAGATCGGGTCCTTGATGCCTTCGTTCCAGCGGTCGGTCGGCGTATTGTGGTCGGGGTTGGCGACGATGCTGTCCTGGCGCCATGCCTTGCGGCCGGCCAGGCGCAGTCCTTCGAAGGCCTGCGGGCTGGTCACCTCGTGCATCAGGTGGCGGTCGATGTAGAGGAGGCAGGTGCCGTCCGCTTCCTCACGGACCACGTGCGATTCCCAGAGTTTGTCGTAGAGCGTCTTGCCGGCCATGTCGGTGTCTCCTTCGTTCGAATAATGACGCATGCTAGCGATTTGTTGGTACCCTAACAAGGCCGGTAGTTATACTGGTACTGTAACTAACACCCAAACGCTCATGACTACGCGCAAAGAACTCGGGGAATTCCTCCAAGCCGCGCGCGGCCGGCTTGCGCCCGAGGCCTTCGGCTTCGCGACCGGTAGCCGCCGGCGCACGCTCGGCCTGCGCCGCGAGGAAGTAGCGCAACTCGCCGGCATCAGCCCCACCTGGTACACCTGGATCGAGCAGGGCCGGCCAGTCAACGTCTCGGCCGACGCGCTGGAGCGCCTCGCGCACACGCTGCGCCTGACGCGCAGCGAGCGAGCCTATGCCTTCGAACTGGCCGGCCGGCGCGATCCGCTCGGCGCGGCGCCGGAAAGCGACGCCGCCTCGGAACTGCTCGCCGCCATCGTCGGCGACATCGCCATTCCCGCCTACATCCTCGGCCGCACCTGGGACATGCTGGCCTGGAACAGACCAGCCGCTGCGTTGTTCATCGGCTGGCTCGACAAGCGCGCAAAGGAACACGAGCCGCCGAAGAATCTCTTGCGCTTCGTCTTCCTCACCCCCGCCGCGCGCAAGTTCATCGTCGACTGGGAAACCCGCGCCAGCCGCATCGTCGCCGAATTCCGCGCCGACTGCCGCACGCGGCTCGACGAACCCGCGCTCGCGCGGCTGATCGACGAACTCACCCAGGGCAGCCCCGAGTTCGCCCGCTATTGGAAGCAGCACCACGTCATGGAACGCCAGGGCGGCAGACGCGATTTCAACCACCCCAAGCGCGGCCTCGTTGCCTACCAGCAGCTAACGTTGTTTCCGATTGACCGCGAGCACATCAAGCTCGTGCTGCTGAAGCCGGAGGGGTGAAAAGCGTCATACGGGGTGCCGTGCCAACACGGCTGACTTTCACTCGCCGCGTTCCACATACCCCGCTTCCCGCTGGACGCGCACGGCAAGTACGATCATGGTGTCGATCTCCGTGACATACCGGTATAGCGCGAGGTAGCCGTGCGATCGGCGGCCGATGACGAGTTCGCGCTTTCCATTTGCGGCGGGTCGGCCGATCAGGGGACTGCTTTCCAGCACATCCAGCGCGCCAGCTTGCGTGCTGAGGGTCGTTTGGCCGGCTTTCCGGCGATGCGCTTTTCAAGATTGGCGCGCATGTCGCACCGGGGAATCGTCATGCCGGTAGTGACCACTTTTGCGTAGCGCTCTTCTGCCTGCGCGTCGAAATCGGCGCGGCGTTCTTCGTTCGCAGCCTTTTCGGCGATGGCGTCGAGGATGAAGGCGTGGGCCGTGGTGCCGGCACGCGCGGCGGCGGTGACTTTGGCCTTCAGTTCATCAGGCAGGCGGATGGTCGTGGTGGTCACGATGATCTCCTCGGGTACGCTCCAAGGAGAATGGAGCACTTCTGTGCTACGTGGGAGCATTGCCGCACGGCGTACCACGAGGGCTGACTCTTGCCGTCGTTACGCGCGTCGCCGCGCGTATTGCCGACGGTACCCGGCGGTGCGGCACACCGGGCCGGCGCGCTGCTCCGCGCCGGCCCGTGCGCTCACTTGGACATTTCTCCCTTGCCCATGTCATCCTTCTTCATGGTGTCCTTGCTCATGGCGCCCTTGCCCATGTCATCCTTCTTCATGGCGTCCTTCTTCATGTCTCCCTTGCCCATGTCCTTCTTCCCCATGTGGTCCTTGTGCATGGTGTCGTGGCTCATCTCCATGCCGTCCTTCTTCATCTCGTCCTTCTTCATGTCTTCGGCGTAGGCGCCGGCCACGGCAAGGGACAGGCACGCGGTCATGATTGCAACAGGCAGCTTCTTCATGGTGTTTCTCCTCTTTGGTGGTTGAACTACAAACGACTTCTAGGAACCGCTGAACCAGTTGTACCCCTGGTCTTCCCAATAGCCGCCCGGGTAGTCATTGCTGACGAATATGGCCCGGATATGCTTCGGGTTCTTGAAGCCGAGCTTGGTCGGAATCCTCAACTTCATGGGGAATCCATACCGGGCGGGCAGGATCTGGTCGGCGTATCGGAAGGCCAGCAGCGTCTGCGGATGCAGCGCGGTGGCCATGTCGATGCTTGTGTAGTAGTCGTCCTCGCACTTGAAGCCGACGTACTTCGCAGTGGTGTCGGCGCCCACGCGCGCCAGGAAGGTGCGGAAGGGTGTGCCGCTCCACTTGCCGATGGCGCTCCAGCCTTCGACGCAGACGTGCCGCGTGATTTGCGAGGCCTGCGGCAGCGCGTAGAGTTCGGGCAGGGTCCAGGGCCGGCGATCGCGGATGAGGCCCGCGAGTTCCAGCCGATAATCCGTCGCGTCGACAGTCGGCACTTCGCTCTCGTCGTAGTACGCATTGAACGGGAAGGGCGTCGTGATCGCCGATTCCGGATACTCGGGCGCGAGCCTGGCGGGATCGAACAGCCAGCCTTGCACGCGATCGTTCCAGCCCGACATGGCGCGCAGCATGCGCTGCGTCTTGTCCGCGTCGGTGAGGTCGCAGCCCGCCAGCATCGACAGCGCTCCGAGCGACAGCGCCTGGCGCAGGAACAGCCGCCGCTCGACGCTCTCGACCACGGGGCCGCGTAACTTGTCGAAACTCCTTCCCATCCTGCCGTCATCCTTCATCGTGGCCTCCTTGTACGACCCGTGACCATCGTGGGCAGGGTGCGCGGCACCAGCACCACCATGACGACATGCACGACGACGATGGCGACGACGAACGCCATGGCCGTGAAGTGCACGATCCGCGCGCCTTCGTAGCCGCCCATCAGTGCCGCCAGCGCCTGCAACTGCACCGGCTTCCAGATCGCCAGGCCGGACACCACGAGGACCACGAGGCAAAGCACCAGCGCCAGGTAGGCCGCCCGCTGCGCGGCGTTGTAGACGGACAGGTCGTCGTGGACGAGTCTTCCCCGCAGCGCGGCGCGCAGGTCGGCGAAGACGTCGCCGGGCCGCACCGGCAGGAGCTTGCGCCGGAAGTGGCCGGAGAAGATGCCATAGCCGAGGTAAACCAGACCGTTCACGCCCAGCAGCCACATGGCCGCAAAGTGCCACTGCAGCGCGCCGGCGAGCCAGCCGCCGAGCGTCAGCGCCGCGGGAATCCGGAAGTGGAACAGCGGCGACGCATCGTAGATCCGCCAGCCGCTGGTCACCATCACCAGCACGGCGGCGACGTTGAGCCAATGGGTGATGCGCACCACGAGGGGATGCACCACCAGCCACTGCGCTTGCCGGGTTGCTACCATGCCCACCGTTCCTCCTTGCCGCTGGTTGCCTGCATCATTACGTCGTCCTGCCGGATATCGAGAAGTTGCCGCATGGGTCGAGCACCGCCGCGTTCCAGAGCTAGTTCGCTGCACCTTGGGAATTGGTTACAACATCGTGCACAATGGCCATGCGTGCCGGCGCCTCGCCGCCGTTTCCCGTGTAACCAAACCTGCCGATGCAACGAACTGACAACAAGGCAAGGCTGACCGCCGGCGAGAACCGGCTGAAAGACCTTTTCGTACTCGGCCAGGCGGGGGACGCGGACGCCTACAAGTCGTTTCTGACGGAGCTGAGCGGACACCTGCGCGCGTACTTGAGAAGGCGGCTCGGCGCGTTGCCGGACGAAGTGGAGGATCTCGTGCAGGAAACCCTGCTGGCAGTTCACAACCAACGCCATACGTATGACGTGGACCGGCCATTGACGGCTTGGGTTCAGGCCATCGCGAAATTCAAGCTGGTCGATCTCCTGCGCCGCCGCGCGTGTCGTGAAGCCCTGACCGATCCTCTCGACGACGAAGTCGGCCTCTTTGCCGCGACCGCAACCGAGTCGTCGGACGCGCGCCGGGACGTCGCCAAGCTCCTCGACGGGCTGCCGGACAGGCAGCGCCAGGCCATTGCCCTGGTCAAGCTGGAAGGACGCTCGGTGGCCGAGACGGCCCGGATGACGGGCATGTCGGAGTCGTCCGTGAAGGTGGGCATACATCGCGGCCTGAAGGCGCTCGCCGCAAAGATCAGGAACGGAACATGAGAACCGACGAGCTGGTTGACCTGCTGGCCTGCAATGTCGAGGTCGTGGCGCCCGATTCGGGCGCGCGCCGGTTTGCCTGGGCCCTGGGCGCGGGGGCGCTTGGCGCGGCGCTGCTAATGGCCGCCACGCTGGGCGTGAATCCTGCCCTTGCCGCGTACGTGCAGCAGCCGACCTTCTGGCTGAAGGTGGTATTCGTCGCCGCCCTCGCCGCCATCGGCCTCGTGATGGCACGGCGCCTGTCGCGGCCCGGCGCACGCCTGGCGCCGATGCCGGCGGTCCTGGCGATGCCGGTGCTGGCCATGTGGATGATCGGCGCCGCCGCGCTGCTATCGGCACCTGCCGAGGCGCGCGCCGGGGCGTTCTTCGGGCAGACCTGGGCCGTGTGTCCGTTGCTCGTGGCCATGCTCGCGGCACCCGTATTCGCTGGCGTCATATGGGCCATGAAAGGCCTGGCGCCGACGCGGCTTCGACTCGCGGGCGCCGCCGCCGGATTCCTCTCGGGCGCGGTGGGCGCGCTCGTCTATTGCCTGCATTGCCCCGAGCTGGCGCCCTCGTTCATCGCCTTCTGGTACCTGCTGGGCATGCTAATCCCGACGGTGGTCGGCGCTGCCCTCGGCAGCCGGCTGCTGCAATGGTGACGCGGCCTCCTGATTCCGCATCGCCCTGCCTGCGGGCCTCAGCGGTGTCGTGCCCCTGCGTGGTGGGCGCTGCCGCGGGCGGGCGCCTTGCGGTTGGCCTTGGCGGGCTGCGGCGGCCGGGCGCCACCGTGTTTGGCGGTCTTGCCTGCCGGCGCTGACGCGCTCTTCTGCCGACGTTCCTGGCCCTCGGCGCCGCGCGGCTTCTGGATCGGCTCGGCCTTGATCGAGGGGTCGGGCTCGAAGCCAGGCAGGATGCGCTTTTCGAGGTCGCGCTTCAACAGCCGCTCGATGTCGCGCAGCAGCCTGTGCTCGTCGATGCAGACCAGCGATACGGCTTCGCCGGAGGCGCCGGCGCGGCCGGTGCGGCCGATGCGGTGCACGTAGTCCTCGGGCACGCTGGGGAGCTCGTAGTTCACGACGTGCGGCAGGTCGTCGATGTCGATGCCGCGCGCGGCGATGTCGGTGGCGACGAGGACGTTGATCTTGAGCCTCTTGAAGTCCTCGAGGGCACGGATGCGCTGGCCCTGGCTCTTGTTGCCGTGCAGCGCGGCGGCAGTGATGCGCGCCTTGCACAGCCGCTCGGCGAGCGCGTCGGCACCGTGCTTGGTGCGCGTGAACACCAGCACCTGGTGCCACTGGTGTTCGGTGATCAGGTGGATCAGCAGGTCGCGCTTGCGGTCGCGGTCGACACGATAGACCGCCTGCGCCACGGCTTCGGCCGGCGCGTTCCGGCGGGCCACTTCGACAGTGGCGGGATCATTGAGCAGGCCGGTCGCCAGCGCGCGGATGTCGTCGGAGAAGGTGGCGGAGAACATCAGGCTCTGCTTCTTCTTCGGCAGCAGGGAGAGAATCCGCCGGATGTCGCGGATGAAGCCCATGTCGAGCATGCGGTCCGCTTCATCAAGGACGAGCATCTCGATGCCGGTGAGGTCGATGTTGCGTTGCGTGACATGGTCGAGCAGGCGACCCGGCGTGGCGACGACGATGTCGACGCCGGCCTTGAGATGCTTCGTCTGCGGGCCGATCGCCACGCCGCCGTAGATGGCGACGGAACGCAGGCGCAGGAATTTGCCGTAAGTGAAGACGCTCTGCTGGACCTGCATGGCCAGTTCGCGCGTCGGCACCAGCACCAGCGCGCGTGGCTTGAAGCGCTTCAGCGACAGGTTGGTGTCCTGGGAAAGGCGCTGCAGCATCGGCAGGGTGAAACCGGCGGTCTTGCCGGTGCCGGTCTGCGCCGCGGCCATGAGGTCGCGGCCGGACAGCACGACGGGAATCGCCTGGGCCTGGATGGGGGTGGGCGTGTCGTAGCCTTCGTCGGCGACGGCACGCAGGATGTCGGCCGAGAGGCCAAGTTCGGTGAACTGCATGGAATGCTCCTGGAATCGGCCACTCGCATCGCAAGGGACACGAACCAGTCTGGGCGGAAACGCTGTGAGGGTGAAACGCGGAAGGAAAATCCGGACGCGACGCGCGGCTGTTCGACTGATTATCTGCCGCTGCGGCGCGCAGTGTAGCAAACCGCGGCGGATAAAGGAAATCGGCGGGGCTGCTGGTCAGCAAGCCTCCGCCGATATCAGTGCCGTCACCAGATCTTCACGCGCTCTGCGGGCGGCAGGTACATCTTGTCACCGGCCTTGACCCCGAACGCCGAGTAGAACGCCGGCAGGTTGCGCAAGGTGCCATCGGCGCGGAACTGTGGCGGTGAATGGGGATCGATCTTGATGAGGCGAATGGCTTCGGCATCGCGCGCCTTGCCGCGCCACACTTGCGCAAAGCCCAGGCAGAAGCGTTGGTCGCCGGTGAGGCCGTCGATCACGGGCGCGGGCTTGCCGGCCAGCGAGATGCGATAGGCCTTGTAGGCGATGGCGAGGCCGGAGTTGTCGGCGATGTTCTCGCCCAGCGTCAGTTCGCCGTTGACGTTGTAGCCGGGCACGGGGCTGAAGGCGGAGTACTGCGCGACCAGCACCTTGGTGCGGGCGTCGAACTTGGCGTGGTCGGCCTTCGTCCACCAGTCGCGCAGGTTGCCGTCGTCATCGTACTGGCTGCCCTCGTCGTCGAAGCCGTGGCTGATCTCGTGGCCGATCACGGCGCCGATGCCGCCATAGTTGACCGCGTCATCCGCGGCGACGTTGAAGAAGGGCGGCTGCAGGATCGCGGCCGGGAACACCACTTCGTTCATTGCCGGGTTGTAGTAGGCGTTGACGGTCTGCGGCGTCATCAGCCACTCGCTGCGATCGATCGGCCGGCCGAGCTTGTTCACGTCGCGCGCGAACTCGAACTGGCGCGCGCGCATGACGTTGCCGACGAGGTCATTGCGGTCGATCTCGAGCTTGCCGTAGTCGCGCCAGCGGTCGGGATAGCCGATCTTCGGCGTCAGCTTGGCGAGCTTGGCGAGCGCCTGCTTCTTCGTTTCGGCGCTCATCCAGTCGAGCTTCGCGATGCTCTGCCGGTATGCCGTGACGAGGTTCGCCACCAGTGCCTGCATGCGCGCCTTGTTCTGCGGCGGGAAGTACTTGGCGACATAGCTGCGCCCGAGCGCCTCGCCGATGCCGCCGTCGACCAGCGCGATGCCGCGCTTCCAGCGCGGCTGGTCCTCCGGGATGCCGCGCAGTGCCTTGCCGTAGAAGTCGAAGTTCTTCTCGACGAAGACCTTGTCGAGGTAGGGCGCATACGACCGCAGCAGGTGCCACTTGAGATACGTCTTCCAGGTAGCCAGCGGTTCGGAATCGAGGAGCTTGGCGAACCCCGTGAAGAAACTCGGCTGGCGCACGATCACATAGTCGACCTTGCTGCCGACCTGCGTCGCGGCAAAGTAGGCCGGCCAGTCGAAGCCGGGAACGACGCCGTCGAGTTGCGCGATCGCGGTCTTGTTGTAGGTCTTTACCGGATCGCGATTCTCGACCTTGGTCCATTGGGCGCGCGCGAGTTCCGTCTCCAGCGCCAGGATGCCGGCGGTCGCCTGCTCGGTGTCCGGCAGACCGGCCATGGTCAGTGTGCGCTGGACGTGCGCTCGGTACGCATCACGCATTCCCTTCAGGCGCGCATCGTCGTCCTTCAGGTAGTAGTCGCGATCGGGCAGGCCGAGGCCGCCCTGGTTGAGATAGACCGCGTAGCGCGTCGAAGCGCGGGCATCCTGATCGATTTCGAAGCCGATGGGCAGATGCACTCCCAACGCCGACAGGTGGCCGATCAGCGCCGGCAATTCGCGCTTGTCGGCCAGCGCGTCGATGCGCGCGAGTTCGCCCTGCAGCCCCGAGAGGCCACGGGTCTCGGCCAGCGGCTCGTCCATGAAACTGTTGTAGAGATCGGCAATCTTGCGCTCGTCTGAACCGGCGGCGAGGTTGTCCGCGTGCGCCAGGCCCTCGACAATGTCCTTCAACTGGAGTTCGGTGGCGTCGCCGAGCGCATCGAAGCTGCCGTAGCGCGCGCGGTCGGCGGGAATGGGGGCAGTGTCGAGCCACTTGCCGGAGAGATAGCGGAACAGGTCGTCCTGCGGGCGCACGGACTTGTCCATGTACTGCAGGTCTATGCCCGACTGCAGCGGCGTCGCCGCGAGGCACCAGGACGAGGCGAGGAAGGCGAGGGCGGCGGCGATTCTCATGCGGGGCTCCTTGTTATCCGTTGTTCTCCTGGTCGCGCAGCAGCTTGTACTCCATGGCGTCGACCAGGGCCTGCCAGGAGGCGTTGATGATGTCGGTGGACACGCCGATCGTCGTCCAGTTCTCGCGGCCGTCGGTGGATTCGACCAGCACGCGCACCTTGGCGGCGGAGGCCTTGTCGGAATCCAGCACGCGCACCTTGTAGTCGGTCAGGCGGATTTCGCCGAGCGCAGGGTAGAGCCGCTCCAGCGCCTTGCGCACGGCGCGGTCGAGCGCGTTGACCGGACCGTCGCCTTCCGCGACCGTCAGCACCTCCTGCTCGCCGACGCGCACCTTGATGATGCACGACGAGTTGACCTGGTTCACGCAGGGCTCGCCGACGATGACCTTGAACTCGACGAGTTCGAAGAAAGGCGTGTAGCGGCCGAGCATCTTGCGCACGACGAGTTCGAAGGAACTTTCGGCGGCTTCGAACTGGTAGCCCTCGTGTTCGAGTTCCTTGAGCCTGTCGATGATGCGGCGTGTCTCGGGTGAGTCCTTCGAGAGCGTCGGGTCGACGGCGTTGATGCGCGCCAGGATGGTGCTGCGGCCGGCGACTTCCGACATCAGCACGCGGCGGCTGTTGCCGACCAGTTCCGGGTTGACGTGCTCGTAGGAGATCGGGTTCTTCACCACCGCGTCGATGTGCATGCCGCCCTTGTGCGCGAAGGCGTGGCCGCCGACGTAGGGCGCCTTGTCGTTGAGCGGCATGTTGGCGATCTCGGCCACGGAGCGGGCGGCCGAAGTCAGGTGGCGCAGCGCGTCGGCGGGCACGCATTCGTGGCCGAGCTTGAGCTGCAGGTTGGGGATGATCGAACACAGGTTGGCGTTGCCGCAGCGTTCGCCCAGGCCGTTGATGGTGCCCTGCACCTGCGTGGCGCCGGCCTGCACGGCGCGGATAGAGTTGGCCACCGCCATCTCGCTGTCGTTGTGGCAGTGGATGCCGACCACCGCCTTCGGGAGGCGCGCGCAGACGGCGCGGGTGATCTCGAAGATCTCGTCGGGGAAACTGCCGCCATTCGTGTCGCACAGCACCAGGCTGTCGGCACCGGCGTCAAACGCCGCGGCCAGCGTCTGCATCGCGTAGTCGGCATTGGCCTTGTAGCCGTCGAAGAAGTGTTCGGCGTCGTACACCACTTCCTTGCCATGCTGTTTCAGGTGCTGGATGGTGTCGCCGATCATGGCCAGGTTCTCGGCCGGCGTCGTGCGCAGGATGTCGGTGACCTGGTAGTCCCAACTCTTGCCGAAGATGGCGATGGCGGCGGTGCCGGCCTTGAGCAGCGATTGCAGGTTGGCGTCGTCGGCCGCCGCGATGCCCACCTTGCGCGTGGCGCCGAAGGCGATGATGCGCGAATGCTTGAGTTGCAGGCCCGCGGCGCGCTCGAAGAACTCGAGGTCCTTCGGGTTCGAGCCGGGATTGCCGGCCTCAATATAGGTAATGCCGAGTGCGTCGAGGCGCTCGACGATCTTCAGTTTGTCCTCGACGGAATAGGAAATGCCTTGCGCCTGGGCGCCGTCGCGCAGCGTGGAATCGTAGATGGAAATGCGGGCCATGGGAGGAACGTCGTGCGTGCGAGGCAAGCGGCGATTCTACAAGGCGGACGAGAGCCAATGGGCCGCGGCCAGCGCGCCGGCCAACAGCAGTCCGTGCGCCACGGCGGCCAGGATCGTCATCTTGATCGCCAAAGTCAGCCGCCGTGGTACGCCGGCATGGTGCCACAGTTCGCGCATGGCGACGAAGCTCGGCAATGCGCCGGCCAGCGAAACGAGCGCCAGGGTCGGCAGACGGCCCGTGGCGACCATCGCGATCACCCAGCCGTAGCACAGCAGGGCGATCAGGCCGTAGCCGTAGCGCGCGTGCTGACTGCCCAGGCGCACCACAAGCGTGCGCTTGCCGGCCTGCGCATCGGCGCGGATATCCGGGAACTGGTTGATATAGAGCACGTTCGCGACCAGCAGCGCGAAGCCCAGCCCGGCGGCAATCGGCGCGAAGGAAAACCCGTGGCGCTGCACGAAGTCGGCGCCGACCACGACCAGCAACCAGCCGGCAGTGATGCCGAACTCACCCAGGCCGCGGCTTTGCAGTTTCAGCGGCGGCGCCGAATACGCCCAGCCGACGAAGAGACCGGCGACGCCGATCCAGATCAGGCCGGAGGCACTCACCCACGTCAGCCACAGACCCGCGGGTACCACGGCTGCCAGAAGGGCATAGCCATAAAGTCCGATCGCGCGCTGGGACAACACACCATTCTGGATGAAACGGCTGCCGCCCGTGAAGGGAAAGACGCGCTCCTGGTTCGCGTTGTCACAGCCGGAGAGCGAGTCGTAATAGTCGTTGATGACATTGGCGCCCGCGTGGGCGACCAGCGCGAAGAGCAGCGTCACCGCTGCCAGCACGGGGTCGACGACAACACCGGTCGCGGCGGCGCTGCCCAGACCGACCAGGCAGCCGACGAAGGTGACCGAAAGGAAGGCCGGGCGCGTCGCCGCGAAGTAGCGCAGGAACGGATTCGGCAGCGCGGCCAGGGTTGGTTCGAGGGGTAGTGGCATCTCGCGTCTCCGTTCATTGCGTGGCGGCGGCCACGGCGGCATCGATTTCGCTTCGGCTCATGCGCCCGAGCTTCCGCGCGATCGTGTGACCTTGGCGATCGAAGGCCACCGTGAACGGCAGCGCACCCTGGCTGTCGCCGAGGGAAATCATCAGCGGCAGCCCCTGGTCGCCGGCGATCAGGACCGGATAGTCGACACCCAGATCGCGCGCGAAGTTGCGCACGGGCCCCGCCTCGTTCTCGATGGCGATGCCGACGATCTCGCCGCCCAGTGCGGCAAAGGGCCCCCGGGCGGCCATAAATTCGGGCATTTCCTTGCGGCAGGGATCGCACCAGCGTGCCCAGAAATTGACGATCAGCGGCCGGCCGCGTAGTGCCGCGAGCGTCGCCGGCTTGCCGTCCAGGTCGACGAGCGGAGTGCTCCACAACGCGTCCGCCGGCCCGGCATCATCCGTGCCTGGTCCGCAGGATGCCAGCAGCAGGGCCGCGCATATCAGCAAGATCCTCATTGCAAGGCACTTTTCAGGAGATGGCGGGCGGGCATGGCATTTGCGATCATGCAGCTGATTGTACTGTTTGCGACGTGCGGCAGTCGCCAAAGCAAACGTCGGGCGCGATTTCCGGGTACACCGTTCGACTACCGCGACGCCGTTAGATCCGCACCACAAAAGGCAGGGCAAAGGTACAAATTTTTTTGCACCGCTTGCAAAAACGCTTGAAGGCTTCGCAAAGCTAAGTACAATCGGCTCGGCTGTATGCCCTTATCTACCGATCAACCACTAGGAGGTACCCGCGTGAACAAATCCGAACTGATCGAAGTTGCCGCCAAGGAAGCCGGTATTAGCAAAGCCGCTGCCGAGAAGGCGCTCTCGTCGATGATTGGCGCCGTCGTCAAGGCCGTTTCGAAGGGCGATACCGTTACTCTGGTCGGCTTCGGCACGTTCAAGTCCGCCAAGCGCGCTGCCCGCACCGGCGTCAATCCGAAGACCGGCGAGAAGCTGAAGATCGCCGCGACCACCGTGCCGCGTTTCACTTCGGGCGCTGCCTTCAAGGCTGCCGTCGCCGGCAAGAAGACCGCGAAGAAGAAGTAATTTCGGGGAACCCAGTCCCGAACAAGGCCCGCGGGGAGCGGGCCTTTTTCGTTGACGCGCCGCCCACGCTGCCGACTTACTCGGCTTCGCCGTCGAGCGCGGCAACGAGATCGGCGAGCAGTTGCGGTAGCTCGCCGCTCATCAATGCGAAGTTCGCCTCGAACGCGTCGTCGCCGCCATCGGCCTGGCGCTCCGCGTCTTCCTTCAATACGTCGAGAAACGCCACGCGCTTCACCTGCAGCTGCTCGGTGAGTACGAACGAAATACGGTCTCGCCACGTGAGCGCCAGTCGCGTGACGGCCTTGCCATCGGCGACATGGCGGGCTACTTCGGCACCGTCGAGCGGATGGCGCACGTAGCGCACCACGGCCTTGTCCTCGCCCGGTGCGCGCAACTCGCAATCGCGATCAATGCTGAAACCGGCCGGCGCTTCGTGGCCGGCGAGCCATGCGCTCATGGCGGTGCCGGGCGCGACGCGCGTGCGCAGGAGCTTCAGCGGCAGGTCGTCGAGCGCGAGCTTAAGGTGGTCGAGCACCAGCTCCGCTTTCGCCGGACTTGCCGCGTCGATGACCAGCCAGTGGTTTACCGGGTCGATCCAGGCGTACACCAGCCGACGCGTGACCAGCGCGCGCGGCAGCA